>NZ_JAXCID010000014.1:0-92051 GCF_035985125.1 Arthrobacter sp. CG_A4
GGGTCATCGTTCGACTTGCATGTGTTAAGCACGCCGCCAGCGTTCATCCTGAGCCAGGATCAAACTCTCCGTTGAAGTAAAACAAAAACGAACACAACCAACACCCCCGGGAAAACGGGAGAAGAAAGCTGCAAAATTTGAAACCAGCTGTAAAAACCAGACCCACCACACAAAGCGGCAGGCCCGGCAAATTCAACCAATTCAATACAATAAATTGGTATCAACAAACTTGGCACACTATTGAGTTCTCAAACAACAGACACATTCGAATACTTGTCGAAACAATTCATGTGAATGAATTCTTTATGTTTCGCTTTTCTTCGTCGCGATGTTTACAGCCTATTTCATTCATTTCCACTTTGCAAATCCGGAATGTTCTCTCGAAATTCACTTTGCGGAACGAATCCGCCCAGCAAACATGAAGCAGTTTTCCATATCCACGCCAGGCGCGGGAAGAGTTGCTTCTCTATTTAGTGGGGGTTGGTCACCACTCATTGGTGGCGACTAGGAAGACACTACACGCTCCTCCCCGGCCGTGCAAATCGGCCTGGCAGGGCGTTCAGGCAACACTGTGGGGAGGCGGGCAGGACCTTGTTAGGGCGCAGCGACTTCAACGGTCGCCAGGTTCTTCTTGCCCCGGCGCAGCAGCAGATACCGGCCGTGCAGCAGCTCGCTGGACTCAATGACTACCTCGGGATCCGCGACCTTGGCGTTGTTCACGTAGGCTCCGCCTTCCGCAACCGTGCGCCGGGCCGCCGATTTGCTCTCCGAAAGTCCCGAGGCGACCAGCAGGTCGATGATTCCCAGCGCCGCGGTGCCGACCGTGACGGATGGCAGCTCGGAGGTGGCTGCCTTCAGCGTGGCCTCGTCCAAGGCCGTAAGGTCACCATTGCCGAACAGGGCAGCGGACGCCGCGATGACCTTCTCGGTGGCATCCACGCCGTGGACCAGTGAGGTCACTTCGAAGGCCAGCTTCCGCTGGCCCTCGCGGGCGAACGGCCGTTCGGCAACAGACACTTCAAGGGCCTCGATCTCGGCCCTGCCCAGGAAGGTGAAGACCTTGAGCCGTGCTGCAACATCACTGTCCGCCGTGTTAAGCCAGAACTGGTAGAAAGCATAGGGGCTGCACATCTGCGGATCCAGCCAGATGGCGTTGCCCTCGCTCTTGCCGAACTTCGTGCCGTCGGAGTTGGTGATGAGCGGCGTCCCCAGAGCGTGGACGTGCCTGCCCTCCACCTTGCGGATGAGATCAGTGCCGCTGGTGAGATTTCCCCACTGGTCGGAACCACCGGTCTGCAGCACACAGCCGTGGTCGCGGAAGAGCTGGAGATAGTCCATACCCTGCAGGATCTGGTAGCTGAACTCCGTGTAGCTGATCCCCTCATCGGAATTCAGGCGGTTGGCAACAATATCCTTTTTGATCATGGTGCCCACGCGGAAGTGCTTGCCGATGCCCCGCAGGAAGTCGATGGCGCTCAGCGGCGCGGTCCAGTCCAGGTTGTTCACCATGCGGGCGGCGTTGTCCCCCTCGAAGCTGAGGAAGCGCTGGACCTGCGCCTGCAGTTTTCCGACCCACTCCGCGACCGTCTCGGGGGTGTTGAGCACGCGCTCAGCCGTCTGCCGGGGATCGCCGATCAGGCCGGTGGATCCGCCGACCAGGCCGAGGGGCTTGTGGCCGGCCAGCTGGATCCGGCGCATCAGGAGCAACTGGACCAGGTTGCCCAGGTGGAGACTCGGCGCCGTAGGATCGAAGCCGCAGTAGTAGGTGGCAGGATCGCCGGCGAGCAGCGTCTCCAGCTCCGCCTCATCCGTGGAGACGTGGACAAGGCCACGCCATTTCAGCTCCTGCCAGACGTTGGCGAAGGTCGGGTCATTCTGCTGGGAACGGAGATCATTTAGCTGGGACACGGAATCCAAGTTAGCAGGATCCGGACACCGGCAGCGCTTGTGACCGCCGGACGGCGCCCCGCCGTCGGCTGCCGGAGCACATCCGGCTGTCGGCCGGCGGCTGCCGGCATCCGCGCCCGCCGGTGACAGCTATTCTTCGATGCCGGCCGGCACGGCGGCAGCAGAGATGAGCCGGAGCCGCTGGGTGGGCCGGGTCATCGCCACATACAGGTCGCCGACGCGGCCGTGCTCGTGGTTCAGCATCGCCGACGGCTCCAGCACCACGACGCCGTCGAACTCCAGACCCTTAGCCTCGCGGGGGCTGATCACCACGATGTCCTGGACATAGCTGCCGGCGTCCGTGCCGACGCGGCGGCCGTAGACGGCGCGGAGCGCGGCGGTCGCCTCGGGGAGGAGATCGCCGTCGGCAATCACCGCCAGCAGGCCGCCCTCCAAGGCAGCCAGCTCCTGCGGCAGGACCTCGACGAGCTTGCTGACGATCCGGCCGGGCTCGACGCGATCGATGACCGGTGACCAACGGCCCTCACGGACTGCTTTGGGGGCCGAAACAACCAGCCCGGCAGCGGTGGCCATCCGCGCGGCTGCTTCAGCAATCTGCGACGGCGTGCGGTAGTTGACGGTGAGTTCCTCGAGCTGCCAGCGGTCCCCGAACATCGGGGCCAGGGCGCTTTGCCAGGAATTGGCTCCGGCGATGGAGCTCGTCTGGGCGATATCGCCCACGATCGTGAAAGACTTCAGCGGGCAACGGCGGACCAGCAGGCGCCATTGCATCGGCGAGAGCTCCTGCGCCTCGTCCACCACGATGTGCCCGAAAGCCCAGGAACGGTCGGTCGTGGCACGCTCGGCAGCGGTAAGCCGGGTTTCGCGCTCCTGGTTCTGGTCCACCAGTTCCTCGGCGGAGATGAGGACATCCACGCCGGCGGTTTCCATGTTGACCAGGGTCTGCTTGGCATTGGCGATGTCGCGGGCACGGTCATTCTCCTGCTGCGCCAGTCCCCTGCCGGCCGCGGCGTCGAGCTCGCCCAGCAACTCGGCGGCCTCATCCAGCAGCGGCACGTCAGCCTCGGTCCACGGCGCATCGGCGGGCCGGAGCAGCAAGGCGCGCTCGGCCGGGCTCAGCATCGGGGTGCAGGCTTCAAGGATGGCCGGCTTGCTGAGCATCTCCCCCACGAGCTTTTCCGGAGTCATCGGCATCCAGCAGAGGTTCAGCGCAATGCGGACGTCCCGGGCGGAGCGGACGTCCTCGGCCAGGTAGGAGCGGTCGGCGTTGTTACCGATGCTGCCGGCTTCCACCAGTTCCGTCATCTGCTCGGTCAGTTCGCGCAGCAGGATCCTGACGAACGAGACGCGGGCCTCGTTGTGCGGCTTGTTGGTGGCGCGGGCCCTCTCGCGCGCCCGGCGGACCTGCCGGGGGGTGAGGACGAGCTTGCGCCCGTCGACGTCGAGGGTCCGGTTTTCGGCGGGGATCCGCTGGCGGTTGGCCACGGCGTTGGCAACGACGTTGGCCATGTCCAGCCGGCCCTTGATGGCGGCGACGGCGGATTCCGGCTCGGCGACGGCTTTGACGCCCGGCATCAGGCGCCCCACGCTGGCCATCACCACGCCGGTCTCGCCGAGCGAGGGCAGCACGCGTTCGATGTACTTCATAAAGGACGACGACGGGCCCACGAGCAGCACGCCGGCGGTCTTGAGCCGGTCCCGGTGGGTGTAGAGCAGGTACGCGGCGCGGTGCAGCGCGACGGCGGTCTTGCCGGTGCCGGGTCCGCCCTGGACCACGAGGGCGCCGGAGATGGAGGAGCGGATGATCCGGTCCTGCTCGGACTGGATGGTTCCGACGATGTCGGACATCCGGCCGGTCCGTTTGGAGTTCAGGGCTGCCAGCAGGGCGCCTTCGCCCTGGAGGGAATCGTCGTCGGCGAGCATGTCGGCGTCGAGCACGTCGTCCTCGATCGCCTTGACGTCGCGGCCCTGCAGGATCAGGTGGCGCCGGCGCCGCACGCCCTGGCGGTCGAACGCCGTGGCCTGATAAAAGTGGCCGGCCTCGGGGGCGCGCCAGTCCAGCATGAGCCGCTGGAGCTCGTCCGTGGTCAGGCCGATGCGGCCGATGTACTGGGCTTCCCCGGAATCAAGGTCGAGCCGGCCGAACACCAGGCGGTCGTCGACGGCGTCGAGCTGGGCGAGGCGGTCCTCGTACATTGCAGCGAAGGCGTCCCGCTCCGAGACGTTCTGCATGGTGCCCACCGCGCCGGCACGGCGCACCTGGGCCAGCTGGGCGCGCTTTTCTGCCCGCAACTCATCCAGCCGGGCATAAAGTCCGGCCACATAGTCGCGTTCATGGGCCAAATCAGCGTCGTGCATCGAACGTTCCCCTATCGAAAAAGACAGACCCACCATTTTACACCCATTTCGTTGGACGCGTCGGAAACATGTCAGGGCCTCGTTTTTTCAGGCATTCCACCGATGCTTCCGACGGCGTCCGGCGACCGCGGGGGCTAGACGCGCAGCAGCGACTCGATCCGATACCCGCCCAGAGCGGCGCGGCCCCGGAGCCCCTCAAGTTCCATCACCACGCCCACCCCGGCCACTTCGACGCCGCAGCGTTCGAACAGCCGGGCGGCCGCGCCGAGCGTGCCGCCCGTGGCGAGGACGTCGTCGAGGATCAGGACGCGGCTGCCCGGCGCGAGGTCGGTGGTGTGCAGCTCGAGGGTGGCGGTGCCGTACTCCAACGCATAGTCCTCCGCGACCACTTCACGGGGCAGTCTGCCGGCCTTGCGGACGGTGATGACGCCGGTGTCCGAGGCGTATGCAGCGGCCGCGGCCAGCAGGAAACCGCGGGCCTCCACCCCGGCGACGGCGTCGAACTGGCCCTTGAACGGCTCGACAAGGGCGTCCACTACAGCCCTGAACGCGGCCCCGTCGCCGAAGACAGGGGTCAGGTCCCGGAAGACGATTCCGGGTTTGGGGTAATCCGGGATGGTGGCGCACAGGCTGCCGATCAGCCCGGCCACCGTGGCAGGGGTGTGGTGCCCGGGCAACGTGGTCTGGTGGGTCTCGCTTTGATTCACCCATCAACCCTACTGGCTGGTGCCACGGCGCCCGCGCTCCGCACCGTCGCCGCCTTGTAGCGGGAGACGGTCGGGTCGCCGCTGAGCCAGAAACGCCAGGGGTAGTGGTGGGTGCCGCCGGCGCCGGACACCCCGACGCGCGGCCCGGAGCTGATGCCGGAAGCCTGGCCGGGCGGCACCTCCAGCCGGAACGGCGCGTCGAGCGCGTCCCGGCCGCTGTCCGCCGTCGTCAGTCCGAGAGCCGTGGCGAGCCGGGCAGGGCCGCTTGCCAGGTCTTTCGGGGATTTCGACGTCGGCCGCCGGGCCTGTGCCAGCGCCTCCCCCGCGATGATCTCGCCGGCCCGCAGGAGCAGGGCCGATGCCGTACCCGCCGGTCCGCACACGATGTTGGCGCAGTGGTGCAAGCCGTAGGTGAAGTAGACGTACAGGTGGCCGGCCGGGCCGAACATGGGCGCGTTGCGTGCCGTGGCTCCGCGGAAGGTGTGCGAACCGGGATCGGGGTGTAGCGAATCGTGCGGGCCGAGGTAGGCCTCCACCTCGGTGATCCGTACCGACACCAGGCCGTCCCTGCCCTCATACGTCAGCACCGCGCCCAGCAGCCGCGGCGCCACCTGCCGGGCATCGGCGGATAAAAGCTCCCGCACGGCGCCGGGTGTCAGTCTGGAATCCATGCTTCGACTTTAACAAGCCCCCCGGCCGGCCCCGCCACGGCCGTGTCCGATTTCCGCTAGCAGAGGTACCGGGAAGCTGGCAGGATGAGCTTATGGACTTCCTGCAGCGCTACCGGGCCATCGATGCCCGGGACACCCGTTTCGACGGGCAGTTCTACACCGCTGTCCGCACCACGGGCATCTACTGCCGGCCCTCGTGCCCGGCCCGGACCCCCAAGGCCGGGAATGTCACCTTCTACGAAACGTCTGCCGCCGCGCACGACGCCGGCTACCGGGCCTGCAAACGCTGCCTGCCCGAGGCCGTCCCCGGCACGCCCGCCTGGAACCTGCGCTCCGACATCGCCGGCCGTGCCATGCGGCTGATCAACGACGGAGTCATCAACCGCGACGGCGTCGAAGGGCTCGCCGCCAGGCTGGGCTACTCCTCCCGGCAGCTCAACCGGATCCTGAGCCACGAACTCGGCGCCGGCCCGCTCTCGCTGGCCCGGGCCAGCCGCGCCCAGACCGCCCGCACCCTGCTCGTCTCGACCCCGATGAAGGTGGCCGACATCGCCTTCGCCGCCGGCTTCAGCAGCGTGCGCCAGTTCAATGAGACCATCGGCGAGGTCTTCGCCATGACCCCTTCGGCGCTCCGGGCCACCGCCCGGCACAGCCGGGCGCCGGGTCCGGGTCCGGCAGCCGTGTCATCGACAGCACTCACGCTGAACCTGCCGTACCGGGAACCGTTTGATCCCGGCGTCTTCGACTTCCTTGCCGTCCGCGCCATCCCGGGCATCGAGGAAGGGACGTCCACCTCCTACGCCCGGACCCTGCGGCTTGCCCACGGTGATGCCCGGTTCACGGTGGATTTCGACGCCGACGCACCGGGCCGGCCCCTCATGCTGACCGTCGGCGCACTGGACCTGAGGGACCTTACCTCCCTGCTCAGCCGGGTCCGCCGCCTGCTGGATCTCGACGCCGATCCGGTCGCCATTGACGGCGCGCTGGCGGCCGATCCGCGGCTCGCGGCGAGCGTGGCGCGCCTGCCGGGGATGCGGATGCCCGGCGCCGTCGACCCGCAGGAGCTCCTGATCCGGGCCATGATCGGGCAGCAGATCACGGTGGCGGCGGCCCGCACCGCGCTCATCCAACTGTCCGCGGCAGGGAGCGGGTGCCTAATTCCCGCCGACGGCCTGCACCGGCTGTTCCCCACCGCAGCGCAGATCGCGGAGACCGGTTTCGAATTGCTCCGCGGCCCGCAGCGCCGCATCGACTCCGTCCGCGGGGCTGCCGCGGCGATGGCCTCCGGTGAGCTCGACTTCGGCTACGGCGACGACCTGCCCGGCCTGGAGGCCAAACTGCTGCCGCTGGCCGGCGTCGGGCCGTGGACCGTGGGGTACGTCGCGATGCGGGTGATCGGTGCGCCCGACGTCTTCCTGGCCAATGACGCCGCCGTGCGCAACGGCATCCGCTCGCTGGCCCGCGGTTCCGACGGCGCGGCCCTGTCCCCTGAATTCCGGCCGAGTGCCGACTTCCGTGAAATCAGCCCGTGGCGCTCCTACGCCACCATGCACCTCTGGCGGGCAGCCGCGTCAGCGCAGGCCGCCGCACGCGCCGCGGCCCGCGCCGCATCCCGCTCCCGGACCCGCCCGGCGACGGCCCAGACTCCCCCACCGAAGAAAGTGATGCCATGAAAGCCCAGCTGTTGACCATGTCCACCCCGGACGGCCCGTTTACCATCTTGGCGCGGGACGGCGCCGTCCTGGCCTCCGGCTGGACCGCGGTCCCGGCTGAGCTGACCGGCCAGATCCATGCCCGGCTGCTGCCGGCGGATTTCGAGCCAGTTACGGAGCTGGGCTCCATCTCAGCCGCCGTCGAGGAGTTCTACGCGGGCAATCCGGGAGCCGCCATGGCGGTACCCGTGCTGCAGAAGTCCGGGCCGTTCCGGGGCCATGCCTGGGATGTGCTGCGGACTGTGCAGCCGGGGCACCCGGTGACCTACACCGAGTACGCGGAGCTTGCCGGAAATGTTAGGGCCGTCCGGGCCGCGGCCAGCGCCTGCGCGTTCAACGCGGCTGCGCTGTTCGTGCCCTGCCACCGCGTGATCCGCACCGACGGAAGCCTGGGCGGGTTCCGCTGGGGGCTTGCTATCAAGGAAAGCCTGCTGGACCGCGAGCGGGAGCTGGCCCACGCCGCACCACAGCACCTCTCGTCAGCGCCGAGGTGAGACTTCGCGCCGATGGTCCGAAGGATCATGGGCGCGAACTCTCACCTCGGCGGGAGTCTCAGCGGGTCGCGGGCACCCCGGCCGGCCACGGCAGCAGCGCGGGGAGCTCGACGCCGTCGGCCGCGGCGGTGGCGCGCAGGCTGCCCAGCGTTGGGGTGCGTCCCGCAAGCCAGGCCGCGATATCGGTCAGCATCCCGTTAATCACTGTGGACCGGCCGCCGGGGGCTCCGATGGCCACGCCCGGCAGACCGAGCGGCTGGAGGACAAACCGCTGCCCTTCGGGGACGCGCGCGGACAGGAAGTCGAAGAGGTGCTCGCAGAACGGCCGGCTCCAGGTTTCCGGACCCCGTCCCGTGCCGAGGTCGGCGGCGTGGATAGTCAGTTCGCGCCAGAGAGCTAGTCCGCCGTCGAACACGACGCCGCCGCGGTAGTTGATCGGCGTCTGCCAGCCGACGTCGTCCAAGGATTCAAAAGCGTGCAGCGCCCGGCCCAGGGCCGCGTCCACGTCGGCGCGGTGTTCCGCCATGCTGTGCCCGGCAGCCATGTCGATGGCCCGGGTGCGGCTTTCGAACCCGCCGTCGTAGAGTTCGATTCTCTCGCCGCGGGCCGCGAATTCCAGCTGGCGGGCCATCGCGTTAGCGATGCCGCCGAGGTGGGCCAGCACATGTCCGCGGGTCCAGTCCGGCAGTTCCGAGGGCGCCTTGACGTCAGGCTCCGTCAGTTTGGCAGTGATTCCGGTCACGACGCCGGCAGCGCGGCGGAGTTCTTCCAGCAGCTTTTCGGGGGTGATAGCGGTCATGGCGAACATCCTAGCCGGAGCTCCCCGATTAACCCGGATTAACCCAGCTCAGCCGGACCGAAGCGGTGCCGGAGGTGCCGGCGGCTGTGCCGGGCCTGCCAGAACTCGATCTCCCGGGGCTGAAGGGCGTACAGCTGCCAGTCCGGGTTGTCGCCGCCGTCCGCGCCGGGCCGGGCCTGCCAGTCCGCAGCCGAGGCCTCGGCGGACAGCTCCGCCACACTGCCGGCAACACGGACCTGCCGGCCCTGCTGCTGCCAGAAGAAGTTCAGCGCGGCGTGGGGATTCGCCGAAAGTTCCCGGCCTTTCCGGGACGTGCGCGATGTCGCGAAGAGCCAGCCGGCGTGGTCGATGTCCTTCAGAATCAGCATCCGGGAGGAGGGCCGTCCGTCGGCGTCGACGGTGGCCAGGCTGAAGGCGTTGGGCTGCGGCACACCGGCTGCCAGCGCCTGATCGAACCAGAGGCGGAACAGCTCCGCCGGGTCCGCGGGCGCCGCAGCGGGTTCGAAGTCCGGGAGCACTTCGGGGAAGTCCGGCAGGGCACGCAGCAGTTGGCGGAAGGATTCGCTCATGTGCCCACCCTAACGAACGCGGGAAGGCCCGCGCCCGCAGGGTCCGCTGCGCTGTGCTGCTACCCCGCGTACCCGCGCACGCCGTCAAGCTCCGTTTCAAGCGCCAGCAGCTGGCGCTCGACGGCGGCCGGTGCGGTGCCGCCCTGGGAGTTGCGGCTGTTGAGCGAGCCCTCGGTGGACAGGACCGAGCGGACCTCCGGCGTCAGATGCTCCGAGATGGCCTCGTATTCCCCGTCCGTGAGGTCCCAGAGTTCCACCCCGCGGCTTTCGGCCTGCTTGACTGCGGCACCGGAGAGCTCGTGCGCCTCGCGGAACGGAACCCCCTGGCGGACCAGCCATTCGGCGATGTCCGTGGCCAGCGCGAAGCCCTGCGGGGCCAGCGATTCCATCCGCTCGGTGTCAAACGTCAGCGTCGCGATCATGCCGGAGACGGCCGGGAGCAGGACCTCCAGCGTGTCAGCGGCGTCGAAGACCGGTTCCTTGTCCTCCTGCAGGTCACGGTTGTACGCGAGCGGCAGGCCTTTCAGGGTGGCCAGCAGCCCGGTCAGGTTGCCGATCAGCCGGCCGGCCTTCCCGCGCGCGAGTTCGGCCACATCCGGGTTCTTCTTCTGCGGCATGATCGAAGAGCCGGTGGAGTACGAATCGTGCAGTGTCACGAAGGAGAACTCCTTGGTGGCCCACAGGATGACTTCCTCCGAGACCCGGGAGAGGTCAACGCCGATCATGGCCGTGATCCAGGCGAACTCGGCGAAGACGTCGCGGGAGGCGGTGCCGTCGATCGAGTTGTGCGTGGCGGAGAAGAAGCCCAGCTCGGCGGCCACGGCCTCCGGATCCAGGCCCAGCGAGGATCCCGCGAGAGCGCCGGAACCGTAGGGCGAGATCCCTGCGCGTTTGTCCCAGTCCTGGAACCGCTGCACATCGCGCAGCAGCGCCCAGGCGTGGGCCAGCAGGTGATGGCTGAGCAGGACCGGCTGGGCGTGCTGGAGGTGGGTGCGGCCGGGCATCGCCACACCCCGATGCTCCCTGGCCTGGCCCACCAGCGCATCGATCGTGGCGAGCACACCGCGGGCGATGATCCTGGCATGGTCACGCAGGAACATCCGGCCCAGGGTAGCCACCTGGTCATTGCGTGAGCGGCCGGCCCGGAGCTTGCCGCCGAGCTGGGTGCCGGCGCGTTCGATAAGTCCGCGTTCCAGCGAGCCATGCACATCCTCGTCGGACTCGGCCGGTGTGTAGGCGCCGGAGGCGACGTCCTCATCCAACCGGGCCAGGGCGTCGAGCATCCCTTCGAGTTCGGCGTCGTCGAGCAGTCCGGCCTCGTGCAGCACTCGGGCGTGCGCCTTGGAGCCGGCGATGTCGTAACGGGCCAGCCGCCAGTCAAAGTGCGTGGACTTGCTCAGCGCCGCAAGGGCATCCGCGGGGCCGCCGGCAAAGCGGCCGCCCCACAGTGCGCCGGTATTCGTAGCTTCCGCCTTGGTGGTTTCCGATTCAGCCACCGGGGCTACTGTCCTGCGACGCGGAGGTCACGGCCGGACGCGACCTTGGCGGACATGCCCCACAGCTCGATGAAGCCGCGGGCCATCGACTGGTCGAAGGTGTCGCCGGTGTCGTAAGTGGCGAGGTCGAAGTCGTACAACGAGGTCTCCGAGCGGCGTCCGTTAACGATCGCCTGGCCGCCGTGCAGCATCATGCGGATGTCACCGGTGACGTGGCGCTGGGTGTCCTCGATGAAGGCGTCCAGGGAGCGCTTGAGCGGGGAGAACCACTGGCCGTCGTAGACCAGCTCGGACCAGCGCTGGCCGACGGTCGCCTTGAAGCGGGCCTGCTCGCGTTCGATCGTGATGTCCTCGAGGTGCTTGTGCGCGGTGATGAGCGCCATGGCTCCGGGCGCCTCGTAGATTTCGCGGGATTTGATGCCGACGAGGCGGTCCTCGACGACGTCGATCCGGCCGATGCCCTGGGCGCCGGCGCGGCGGTTCAGGTCCTTGATGGCCTGCAGCGGGGTGACCCTGACGCCGTCGATCGCTACCGGAACGCCGGCCTCGAAGGAAATGGTGACCTCATCCGGGGCCGGCGGGAACTCCGGGGTGGCGGTGTAGTCGTAGATGTCCTTGGTGGGGGCGTTCCAGATGTCCTCGAGGTAGCCGGTCTCGACGGCGCGGCCCCAGACGTTCTGGTCGATCGAGTACGGGTTCTTCTTGGTGGTCTCGATCGGCAGTCCCTTTTCCTCGGCGAAGGCGATGGCCTTGTCACGGGTCAGGGCGAGGTCGCGGACCGGGGCGATGCACTTCAGGTCCGGGCCGAGGGTCTGGATGCCCACTTCGAAGCGGACCTGGTCGTTGCCCTTGCCGGTGCAGCCGTGGGCCACCGTCGTGGCACCGAATTCTCGGGCGGCTTTGACCAGGTGCTTGACGATCACCGGGCGGGAGATCGCGGAGACCAGCGGGTAGTGGCCCTGGTAGAGGGCGTTGGCCTTCAGGGCCGGCATGCAGTACTCGTTGGCGAACTCGTCGCTCGCTTCGGCCACGTAGGCCTCGACGGCGCCGCAGCCCAGGGCACGCTGGCGGATGGTCTCCAGCGACTCGCCGCCCTGTCCGACGTCGACCGCCACGGCGATGACCTCGGCGCCGGTTGCTTCACCGATCCAGCCGATGGCTACGGAAGTATCCAGGCCGCCGGAGTAGGCCAGCACAATACGCTCAGTCACTTCAAATGCTCCTTAGTTGTTGGGGAAAAATCAGTCGTGCGGGAAAAATATCGGGGTAAAGCTTGTCTGCTGAAAGCCTGTCACACCGCTGGCGCAGGCCCAATCATCAAAAAGTCCGGCCGGCCGTCAACTGGTGCCGGCTTCCTCGGCGAACTGCAGGAAGCGGGCGGCCGTGGCCGGGCCGCCCAGCGGATCGCGGGTGACCAGCAGGACCGTGTCGTCCCCTGCGATGGTGCCCAGGATGGAGGGCAGCACCGAATGGTCGATCGCCAGGGCCAGGAAGTTCGCGGCCCCGGGCGGTGTCCGGAGCACCACGAGATTCGCGGACGCCTCGGCGGTGACCAGGAGTTCCCCGCACAACCGGGCGAGCCGGGCATCGAGGATTTCCTGGGTCACGCCGCTCTTGGCCGCCCGCTCACCACCCTCCCCCGGCACCGCGTAGACGAGTGCGCCGTCCTTGCCGCGGACCCGGACAGCGCCGAGTTCCACGAGGTCCCGGGACAGCGTGGCCTGGGTGACCTGGACGCCGTCGTCCGCCAGCAGGGCCGCCAGCTCGGCCTGCGAGCGGACGGATTCGCCGGTCAGGATCGCGGTGATCCGCGCCTGCCGGGCCGTTTTGGTGGCCGGGCTGGCTCCCGGGGAAGCCGGCTGGACGGACACTATCCCAGCCCTTCGACCACTGCGAGGCCGGAGCGGTGCATAAGCCAGGCCATCAGCGCCTTCTGGGCATGCAGCCGGTTTTCGGCCTCGTCCCAGACGACCGACTGCGGGCCGTCGATGACGCCGGCGGCGATCTCATAGCTTCGGTAGGCCGGCAGGCAATGGAGCACGACGGCGTCCGGCGCCGCGAGCGTCATCGCCGCTTCGTCGACGGCGTAGCCGCGGAACAGCCGCAGCCGGGCTTCCTTCTCGTCCTCCTGGCCCATCGACACCCACGTGTCGGTGGCGACGACGTCTGCGCCCAGCAGCGCCTCGGCGGGGTCCACCGTGACGAGCACCGAGCCGCCGGTTTCCGCCGCGCGGTCCTCGGCGGCGGCGATGATCTCCGGCGAAGGCAGGTAGCCCTCGGGGCCGGCGACCCGCACGTGCATGCCCGCGGTGACCCCGGCCAGGAGGTAGGAGTTGGCCATGTTGTTGGCCGAGTCGCCGAGGTAGCTCATGGTGAGGCCCGCGAGGCCGCCCTTGTGTTCCTTGATGGTGAGCAGGTCGGCGAGGAGCTGGCAGGGGTGGTAGTCATCGCACAGGGCATTGATTACCGGGACGCGGGAGTTCTCCGCCATCGCAACGAGGCCGGAGTGGGCACCCGTGCGCCAGACGATGGTGGAGACCATGCGTTCGAGGACCTTGGCGGAGTCCTCGACGGATTCCTTGTGGCCGATCTGTGCCTCACCCGGGTTGATAATGAGGGCGTTGCCGCCCATGTCCGCCACTCCGGTGGCGAAGGAAACGCGGGTCCGGGTGGACGTCTTGTCGAAGATGACGGCGACGGTCTTGCGTCCGCTGCCCTCGGCGGCGAAAGGCTGCACGCTGTAGGGGGCAGCCTTCATCCGGACGGCGAGCTCGAGGACCTCGGCTTGCTCGGCCGGGTCCAGGTCGGTGTCCTTGAGGAAGTGGCGGGTCCGGGAGTTCGATGTGGTGGCCGTCGAGGTGGTTGTCGAGTTCACTGGGCGTCCTTTGCGGTCTGGAGGAGGGCGGGCAGGGCCGCCAGGAAGCGGTCAGCCTGATCCGTGGTGAGGATCAGCGGCGGCGCGAGGCGGATGATGCGCGGGCCGGGACTGTTGACGATGAAGCCCGCCTCCAGCCCGGCGGTCACGACGCCGGGGGCCACATCGGCGTCGAGATCGAAGCCGATCAGCAGTCCCTCGCCGCGGATCTCGGTCACGCCGTCGACCGTGGTCAGGCCGGTGCGCAGGTGCGCCCCCACGTGCCGGACGTGGTTCAGGACCTCCTGGTTTTCGAGCACATGCAGGGTAGCCAGCGCCGCCGCGGTGGCCACCGGATTGCCGCCGAAGGTGGTACCGTGCTGGCCGGCGGTCAGGAGCGAGGACGTGTCCGGGCCAAAGGTGAGCAGGGCGCCGATCGGGAAACCGCCGCCGAGGCCCTTGGCGAGGGTCACGGCGTCGGGCACAATCCCGGCGTCTTCGCTGGCGAGCCATTTCCCGGTGCGGCCGATCCCCGTCTGGACCTCGTCCAGGATCAGCAGGGCGCCGGCGGCGCTGGTGGCCTCGCGGGCGGCTTTGAGGTAGCCGGCGGGCAGCGGTCGGACGCCGGCCTCGCCCTGGATCGGTTCGAGGAAGACGGCGGCCGTGGTGTCATCCACGGCGTCCCGGAGGGCCCCGACGTCGCCGAACGGGATGTGTACTACGCCGCCGGGCAGCGGCGCAAAGGGGGCCCGGTAGGCTTCCTTCGCCGTCAGGGCGAGTGCGCCCATCGTCCGGCCATGGAAGGCGCCTTCGAGGGCAATGATCCTGGTCCGCGGTTTCTGGGCCGTGCCCGTGTTCCGGCGCGCCAGCTTGAACGCGGCCTCCACCGCCTCGGTGCCGGAGTTGGCGAAGAACACCCTGGAACCGGCCGGTGCGTTGCTGAGTTCCAGCAGTTTCTCGGCCAGCGCAATCTGGGTGGGGCTCGTGAAGAAGTTGGAGACGTGGCCCAGGGTGGCGAGCTGGCTGGAGATCACCGAGGTGACAAACGGGTGGGCGTGGCCCAGGGCGTTGACGGCGATCCCGCCGAGCAGGTCCAGGTATTCCTTGCCGTCGGCGTCCCAGACGAGGCAGCCGGAGCCGCGGACCAGGACTCGCTGCGGGGCGCCGAAGACGCCCAGGAGCGAGGAAGAGTAGCGGGCCAGCCAGTCAGTACCGCTGCTGCTGGGAACAATTGTGGTTGCGGTGGCCTCCGCACCGATGGGGGCCCCGCCCGTCCCCAGCCTCACCCCATCCTCGCCAGCTCGGACGGGGACCCCGGAGGCAGTGGGCCCACCGCGGTGCCCGACCACACCCGGCCCCCCATCGCTGCTGCGGCCTTCAGCGGAATGGCTCGGTTCAGTGCTGCTCACTATGCGTTCACTTCCTCGTCCGGGACCACCTGGGTGCCGATGCCTGCGGTTGTGAAGGTTTCCAGCAGCATCGAGTGCGGCAGCCGGCCGTCCACTATGTGGGCACGCTCCACGCCGCCCTCGACGGCCTTCAGGCAGGCCTCCATCTTCGGGATCATGCCGGACTCCAGGCGCGGCAGGAGCTCGCGCAGTTCCGAGGCCGTCAGCGAGGAAATCAGCGACGAGCGGTCCGGCCAGTCGCCGAAGAGCCCCTCGACGTCGGTGAGGATCACCAGCTTGGAAGCGCCGAGCGCTTCGGCCAGGGCCGCGGCGGCGGTGTCCGCGTTGACGTTCAGCACCTGGCCGGTGGTCTGCGCCTGCTTTGCTCCCGGGTCGCCGCTGCCGTCATCGAAGATTTCCGGCGCCACGGTTGAAATCACCGGGATCCGGCCGGCCGCGACGATGTCCAGAATGCCCTCGGGATTCACGCCGACGACTTCGCCGACGAGGCCCAGATCCACCTCTTCGCCGTCCACGACCGTGCCGGTGCGGATGGCCCGGAGCAACCCGCCGTCCTCCCCCGACATGCCGACGGCGTAGGGGCCGTGGGAGTTGATCAGGCCCACGAGCTCGCGGCCCACCTGGCCGGTGAGAACCATCCGGACCACGTCCATCGCCTCGGGGGTGGTGACGCGCAGCCCGCCCTTGAACTCGGATTCGATCCCGAGCCGGCGGAGCATGGCATTAATCTGCGGGCCGCCGCCGTGCACCACTACCGGGTGGATTCCCACGTGGTGCAGGAAGACGACGTCCTCGGCGAAGGCGCGGCGGAGCTCGTCGTTGACCATGGCGTTGCCGCCGTATTTGATCACCATGGTGGTGCCGGCGAAGCGCTGGATCCAGGGCAGCGCCTCGATCAGGGTGCCCGCTTTGCCCTGGGCGTCGCGCATGGACGTGGTTTCGCGTGTCTGGCTGTTCAAATTGTTCGTCCCTCCGGGAACTCCCTAGCTGGAGTAGGCGCTGTTTTCGTGGACGTAGTCGTGCGTGAGGTCGTTGGTCAGGATCGTGGCCTCGGCGTCGCCGGCCTGCAGATCGATCTCGACCAGCACTGCGCGCGGCTCCAGGTCCACCAGGCTGCGGTCATCGCCGATGCTGCCGTTGCGGCAGATCCGGATGCCGTTCATGGTCACGTTCAACTGGTCCGGTTCGAAGGCCGCGTCCGTGGTGCCCACGGCGGAAAGAACGCGGCCCCAGTTGGGGTCCTTGCCGAAGATGGCGGTCTTGAAAAGGTTGGAGCGGGCGACGGCGCGGCTCACGGTCTCCGCGTCCATTTCGCTGGCGGCGTTGAACGTGCGGATGGCGATGTCGTGGCTGGCGCCTTCGGCGTCGCCGATGAGCTTGCGGGCCAGCTCCGCGCACACCTGTGTCAGCCCGGCACCGAACTCGACGGCGGACGGAACCGCACCGGAGGCGCCGGAGGCGAGCAGCACGACAGTGTCGTTGGTGGACATACAGCCATCCGAATCCGCCCGGTCGAAGGTGACCCGGGTGGCTTCGCGGAGCCCGACGTCGAGCATGTCCGGCTGGACGTCCGCGTCGGTGGTGAGGACCACCAGCATGGTGGCGAGCCCGGGGGCCAGCATGCCGGCGCCCTTGGCCATGCCACCGATGGTGAATTCTTGGCCTTCGGCATCCGTGCCGGTGAAGACGGCCTGCTTGGACACGGAGTCCGTGGTCATGATCGCCGTGGCGGCGTCGGCCCCGCCCTCGGCGCTGAGTGCGGCTTTGGCGGTGCCGAGCCCGGCAAGGATCTTGTCCATCGGGAGCTGTTCGCCGATCAGGCCGGTGGAGCAGACCACGACGTCGGTCGCGGAGATACCCAGCGCTTCGGCGGTCTTCTCGGCCGTGGTGTGGGTGTTCTGGAAGCCCTGCGGGCCGGTGCAGGCGTTGGCTCCGCCGGAGTTGAGGATGACGGCATCCACGCGCCCGTCCTTGACCACCTCCCGGGACCAGTGCACGGGGGCAGCGGCCACCCGGTTGGAGGTGAATACGGCCGCGCCGGCCTTGGCGGGCCCGTCGTTGACGACGAGGGCCAGGTCCGGGGTGCCGGAGGCCTTGAGGCCTGCCGTCACGCCGGCGGCCCGGAATCCCTTGGCTGCGGTGATGCTCACGGTGCGACTCCCTGCAGGTCGAGGCCGGCGGTTTCCACCAGGCCGAGGGCTATGTTCATGGACTGCACGGCGCCGCCGGCGGTCCCCTTGGTCAGGTTGTCGATGGCGCAGGTGACGATCACGCGGCCGGTGTGCCCGTCGAGCGCCAGCTGCAGCACGGCATGGTTGGATCCCTGCACGGACTTGGTGGAGGGCCAGCGGCCTTCCGGCAGCAGGTGGACGAACGGCTCGTCGTCGTAAGCCTCGCTCCAGGCGTGGCGCAGCTCCTCCGCGGTGACGCCCGGGCGGATTTTCGCAGTGGCGGTGGTGAGGATACCCCTGCTCATCGGGGCCAGCGTGGGCGTGAACGAAACCGCGACCGGTCCGCGCGCGGCCTTGGACAATCCCTGTTCGATCTCCGGGGTGTGCCGGTGCCCGCCGCCCACGCCGTACGGGCTCATCGAGCCCATGACCTCGGCGCCGATCAGGCTGGCCTTGGCGGCCTTGCCGGCCCCCGAGGTGCCGGAAGCGGAAACGATGACGACGTCGTCGGTCTGCAGCAAGTGGCTGGTAAAGCCCGGAGTGAGGGCCAGCAGGGCCGACGTCGGGTAGCAGCCCGGGACGGCGATCCGCTTGGCGCCGCGGAGTTCTTCGCGCTGGCCGGGAAGTTCCGGCAGTCCGTAGGGCCAGGTCCCGGCGTGCGGCGATCCGTAGAACTTCTGCCAGGCGGCCGGATCCTCCAGCCGGTGGTCGGCGCCGGCGTCGATCACCAGTGTGCCGGCCGGCAGTTGCGCCGCGATCCCGGCGGAGGCGCCGTGCGGAAGCGCGAGGAACACGACGTCGTGTCCGGACAGGTTTTCCACCGTGGTGTCTTCGAGGATGCGGCTGGCCAGGCCATGGAGATGCGGCTGCAGTTCCCCTAGTCTGGAACCGGCGTTGCTGTGCGCTGTGATGGCCCCGATGGTCACGTCCGGGTGGCCGGCCAGGAGCCGCAGCACCTCGCCGCCGGCGTAGCCGCTCGCGCCGGAGACGGCAACAGAAATTGTCATAACCACGACTATACAGCAAGAGTATGCATAGGTGCTGATATTTATGCACGCATTGATCTGTGCTTTTTTCCTGTGTCCACCGCCCTGTGTCCCGGGTATGTTCCGGAGCCGGCCTCAGCCGGAGCCCGTATGCTTGCCAGAGGGTGATCCAGACCGTGCGGTCCGAATGCCGGATGCGCGTTGCCCGAAACAGTTACGAGGCATGCCCTATATGACCCCCACCCTCACTGCCGCTCCCGAAGCTTCAGGGCGCCCGAAATCGCGCGTCCGGCAACCCAACGCCGTCGTACTGAGCTATTCGGAACTGCTGAAGACGGTGAAGGCTGCCGGCCTCCTCGAACGCCGCGTCGGTTTCTACATCACCGTGTTCGCCAGCCTGGTCCTCCTGATGACCGCCACCTGGTTCGGTTTCGCCCTCATCGGGGACAGCTGGTTCCAGCTCCTCATTGCCGCCGCTGTGGGCGTTCTCTGCACCCAGTTGAGCTTTCTGGCCCACGAGGCCGGACACCGCCAGATCTTTGCCTCCCGGCGCGCCAATGACTGGGCCGCCCGGCTGCTCGCCACCTCGGTGGCCGGCATCAGCTACTCCTGGTGGGAGCAGAAGCACGGCGCGCACCACAACCACCCGAACGTGATTTCCAAGGACCCGGACATCGCCACCGGCGCCATCGCGTTCTTCCCGGAGGCCGCGGCCACACGGCAGGGCCGGTTCTCCTTCCTGACCCGCAAGCAGGGCTGGCTGTTCTTCCCGCTGCTGTTCCTGGTGGGCCTGGGCCTCCAGATCGATTCGATCAAGTTCGTCGTCCAGCGCGCCAAGGTCACGCACCGCTGGGTGGAAATCCCGATTCTGGCGGTCCGCCTGAGCCTGCTGCCGGTTCTCGCCTTCACCTTTTTGCCGTGGGGTATGGCGCTGGCCTTCATCGCCGTCCAGCTCCTCGTCTTCGGTTTTTATATGGGCGCGTCCTTCGCACCGAACCACAAGGGCATGCCGGTCCTGCCGGCGGACAGCCGCGTGGATTTCTTCAGCCGCCAGGTCCTGACGTCCCGGAACATCTCCGGCGGGTTCCTGATGGACATCCTGCTCGGCGGCCTCAACCGCCAGGCCGAGCACCACCTGTTCCCGGACATGGCCCGCCCGCAGCTGGACAAGGCGGCCGTGATCGTCCGTGAGTTCTGCGCCAAGCACCAGGTTCCCTACACGGAAACCACGCTGCTGCAGTCCTATGGCATCATCGTCCGGTACCTCAACGAGGTCGGCCTCTCCGCTGGCCGGCACTTCGAATGCCCGATGGCTACGGTGACCCGCCGCTTCTAAGCGGCCGCCCGTCAGCCGCCGGATTTGGCCTCCGCTGAAGCGGAGGGACCGGCTTCGGAGCACTGAATATCCTGTTCGACCCGGAGTGACGGCCGCTTACCGGCCGTCACTTCGTTGTTGGTGCCGCTGTCCCTAGGATGGGTGCAGGATCAGGGCACGGAAGTCCGGGCTCGGAAAAATCCGCGGGGCCATCCAACCTTGCAACGCCGGGCCATCCAGCCCTGCAACGCCGGCCATCCAACCCAGCAAGGAGACACATGATGCATGCAATCGTCGCCCGCGAGGCGGGAGGGCCCGGGGTTCTTACGCTCGCCGAGGTGGAACGCCCGGTTCCTGGTCCCGGCCAGCTGCTGGTCAAGGTCTCCGCCGTCGGGGTGAACTTCATCGACACGTACAAGCGCAGCGGCACGTACAAGGTGCCCTACCCCTTCACCCCCGGCTCCGAGGCGTCCGGCACCGTGCAGGCACTCGGCGACGGCGTCAGCGGATTCGCCCCCGGCGACCGGGTTGCCACGGCCGAAGGCATCAACTGCTACGCCGGCTATGCCCTGATCGATGCGGACAAGGCCCTGCCGGTCCCCCGCGGCGTCGACGACTTCACCGCGGCCGCCCTGCCGCTGCAGGGCATTACGGCGCACTACCTGATCAACTCCTCCTTCCGGGTCGAAGCGGGCCACACCGTGCTGCTCCACGCCGGAGCCGGCGGCGTCGGCCTCCTGCTGATCCAGCTGCTCAAGGCCAGGGGCGCACGCGTGATCACCACCGTCTCCACCGATGAAAAAAAGCAATTGGCCCGCGGGGCCGGTGCCGACCATGTGCTGCGTTACGACGGTTTCGCCGCCACGGTCCGCGAACTAACGGGCGGGACCGGCGCTGATGTGGTGTACGACGGCGTCGGCAAGGACACCTTCGACGGCTCCCTCGCCGCCCTGCGCATCCGAGGCACCCTCGTGCTCTTCGGTGCCGCGTCCGGCCCCGTGCCGGCCGTCGACCCGCAGCGGCTCAACGCCGGCGGCTCGCTGTACCTGACCCGGCCGACGATCGCCCACTACCTGCGCGATGCCCGGGAGCGACGCTGGCGCTCGGACGAGATCTTCGCGGCGGTGGCCGACGGAAGCCTCAAGGTCCGGATCGGTGCCCGCTATGACCTGGCGGAGGCGGCACAGGCCCATGACGACCTTGAGCAGCGGCGCACCACCGGAAAAGTCATCCTGGTGCCGTGATGTCCGGGACGCAGGGGGCCCGGGCGGCGGGGCCGGCGGCAGGACACCAGCGGGCCATGATTCGCCCGCCCGGCCGGCAGCGGAGGATTAACACAAAGCGAACCATGACACCTTCCATTCACCTCAACCGGAGATAATTCCCCTGTGACTGAGCAGCAACCGCACCGCAGCGACCCCCCGCAGACCCCTGCCGCCGCCGGCCCGGCCTACCGGGCGCAGCTTCCGGGATCGCTGGCGGCACCGCCGGAGCGGACCCTGATCGAGATCCTGCAGGACACCGCCACCCGCTTTCCGGATGCCTCCGCGCTCGACGACGGCCACGAATCGCTTAGCTACGCCCAGTTGCTGGCGGCAGTCCGGGCCACGGCGAAGGAACTGCATCTGGCCGGGCTCGGCGCCGGAGACAAGATCGGCGTCCGGATCCCCTCCGGCACCAACCGGCTCTACCTCTCGATCCTGGCCATCCTGATGATCGGCGCAGCCTACGTCCCGGTGGACGCAGATGACCCCGACGAGCGGGCCAAACTGGTCTTCGGCGAGGCCGGGGTAGCCGGCATAGTCCGGGGCACCGGGGAGATCGTGACGGGCAGCGGGCGGCCCCGGCCGTTCCCTTCCCCGAGGCTGCCCGGCGCGAACGACGACGCCTGGGTGATTTTCACCTCCGGCTCCACCGGAACCCCCAAGGGTGTTGCCGTGCGGCACCGCTCCGCGGCGGCTTTCGTCGACGCCGAAGCCCGGATCTTCCTGGCAGAGGATCCGATCGGGCCGCAGGACCGGGTCCTGGCCGGCCTGTCCGTCGCATTTGATGCTTCCTGCGAGGAAATGTGGCTCGCGTGGCGCCACGGCGCCTGCCTCGTCCCTGCTCCCCGGGCCCTCGTCCGGACTGGCATGGACCTCGGCCCGTGGCTGATCAGCCACGGCATCACGGTGGTCTCCACGGTGCCAACCCTTGCGGCTCTCTGGCCCGTCGAGTCCCTCGAGAGCGTCCGGCTGCTGATCTTCGGCGGCGAGGCATGCCCGCCGGAACTCGCGGATCGCCTCGCCGTGGAGGGCCGCGAAGTCTGGAACACGTACGGCCCCACCGAGGCTACCGTCGTTGCCTGCGCTGCACCGCTGGGAGGTCCAGGACCGGTCCGGATCGGGCTGCCGCTGGACGGCTGGGACCTCGCCGTCGTCGACGTCAACGCGGTGCCCGTTGGCGAAGGCGAGGTGGGCGAGCTGATCATCGGCGGCGTCGGGCTGGCCCGCTACCTCGACCCGGCGAAGGACGCGGAAAAGTACGCCCCCATGCCTTCCCTCGGCTGGGAGCGGGCCTACCGTTCCGGTGACCTGGTCCGCTATGAGGCCGCGGGCCTAATCTTCCAGGGGCGCGCCGATGAGCAGGTCAAGCTCGGCGGCCGCCGGATCGAACTGGGCGAAATTGACGCAGCACTGCAGGCCCTTCCGGATGTTGCCGGCGCAGCCGCAGCGGTGCAGACGACGGCGGCCGGCAATCAGATCCTGGTCGGCTACCTCGCCCCGGCCGGCGGCGGGGTGGACCTGGCCGCGGCCCGGGAATTGCTCGGCGCGAGCCTGCCGGCCGCGCTGATCCCCCTCCTCACCCTCGTGGAGTCGCTCCCCACCAAGACCAGCGGCAAAGTGGACCGCCGCGCCCTGCCCTGGCCGCTCGCCGGTGCCGCCGATACCGACGGCGCCCCGCTGAACCTCCCGGACGATGCACGCTGGATCGTGGACCAATGGAGCGCCGTGCTGGGCAGTACCGTCAGCAGCCTTGACGCCGATTTCTTCGCCTTCGGGGGCGGCTCCCTCGCGGCGGCCCAGCTGGTCTCGGCCCTGCGCGTCCGCTACCCCACCATCACCGTGGCTGACATCTACGCCACGCCCCGGATCGGGGCCCTCGTGGACGCCGCGCGGCAGTCCCTGCCCGAGGGCGGAGCCGGCCCCGCCCCGGAGCGGACGGTCCGCCGCACCGCACGCAGGTCACAGGTTTTCCAGATCCTGATGGGCGTGCCGCTGCACATCCTCGTGGGCATGCGCTGGCTCAGCTATCTGATGGCAGCCAACAACCTGCTCTCGGCGCTGGCCGGCTTCAGCGCCGCGCCCACGGTGTCCTGGTGGTGGGTGGCAGCCTCCTGGCTCGTCTTCGTCAGCCCGGCCGGCCGGATGCTGATCGCGGTAGCCGCCGCCCGCCTCCTGCTGAGGAAGGTGGTGCCGGGGGTGTACCCCCGCTCCGGCCGGGTGCATCTGCGCCTCTGGCTGGCCGAGCAGATCCAGGACCTGGCCGGCGCCATCAGCCTCGCCAGCGCGCCGTGGGTGCCCTACTATGCCCGCGCCCTCGGCGTGAAGGTCGGCAATAATGTCCAGCTCCACTCCCTGCCGCCCGTCACCGGTCTGCTGTCCCTCGGCAGCGGCTGCAATGTTGAACCCGAGGTCGACCTGTCGGGCTGGTGGATCGACGGCGATGTGGTCCACATTGGCGCCATCCACATCGGTGCAGGAGCCACCATCGGCGCGCGCAGCACGCTCATGCCCGGAGCCACGATCGGCGCCGGAGCCCGGGTGGAGCCCGGCTCGGCCGTCCTGGGGAAGGTTAAGGCCGGCCAATTGGTCGCCGGGTCCCCAGCGGAGCGGCGCGGCAAGGCCAGGCACACCTGGCCTGACACGGCACCGGAGCATCCCCTGATCGGCCGGCTCTGGTTCGCCGGCTTCGCCACAGCCTCTGCCGTGCTGGCGCTGATCCCCCTGCTGTCCGCGGCAGCCGCGGCGTCGGTCATGTTCTTCTTCATCCAGGGCAAGGAATCGCTCTCCGCCGCGTTGCCCCAGCTCATCGTGTCGCTCCCGCCGGCGGCGCTGGTGTGGTTCCTGACGAACCTCGTGCTCATCCTGCTCACCACCCGGCTCCTCGGCGTGGGACTGGCCGAAGGCTACTACCGGGTCCGCAGCCGGATCGGCTGGCAGGTCTGGGCCACCGAACGCGTGCTGGACCTGGCCCGGGATCTACTCTTCCCCCTCTACGCCAGCCTCTTCACCCCGGTCTGGCTGCGCTTGCTCGGTGCGAAAATCGGCAAGAACGTGGAGGCCTCCACCGTCCTGCTGATCCCCAAGATGACCACCGTCGGCGAAGGCGCGTTCCTGGCAGATGACACCATGGTGGCGTCCTACGAACTCGACGGCGGCTGGCTGAGGATTGCCCCCGCCAAGATCGGCAAACGCTCCTTCCTGGGGAACTCGGGCATGACGGCCGCCGGCCGCAACGTACCCAAGAACTCGCTCGTAGCCGTGCTCTCGGCGACGCCCGCGAAGGCCAAGTCCGGGACGTCGTGGCTGGGCAGCCCGCCCGTGCGGCTCCGGCGCACCGCGATCGCCTCGGATGACACGCGCACATACCAGCCGCCGCTGCGGCTCAAGTTTGCCCGTACCCTCTGGGAATTGGGCCGGTTTGTCCCGGTTGTAGCGACAGTGTCGGTCGCGGCCGGGGTTCTTCTCGCCTTCGATTGGCTGGCTTCCAGCTTCAACTACGGGGTTGCCGCGGCCCTGGGCGGCGTGGTGATCCTGATTGCCGGCGCCGCGGCTGCGGGAAGCGCCGTGGTGGCCAAGTGGGTCCTCGTGGGGCGCATCCGTCCGGGCGAACACCCGCTGTGGAGCTCCTTCATCTGGCGCAACGAGGTGGTGGACACCTTCATCGAGATGGTCAGCGCGCCGTGGTTTGCCCGCGCGGCTACGGGAACGCCGGCTCTGGTCTGGTGGCTTCGGGCGCTCGGCGCGAAAATCGGGTCGGGGACCTGGTGTGAAAGCTACTGGCTGCCCGAAGCGGACCTCGTGACCCTGGGCCGGAACTCCACCGTCAACCGCGGCTGCGTCATTCAGACCCATCTGTTTCACGACCGGGTGATGAGCATGGACACTGTTACGCTCGAAGACGGAGCAACCATGGGACCCCACGGGGTCATCCTCCCGCAGGCCAGGATCGGCACAGGCGGCACGGTGGGCCCGGCATCCCTCGTCATGCGGGGTGAAACGGTGCCGGCCGCGACATACTGGATGGGCAATCCGGTGAGTCCCTGGGCCGGGCCGGCCGCTCCGGCCCCCAAGCTCAAGTAGCCACACCCGCACCGCCAGTCCCGCACCCGCAATCCCGAAGGCCCGTTCCCCATGAGTTCCACCCCGATGAATCCCCCTGCAGGAGCCGGCACCGGCAGCGCGCTGCCACCGGGGGGAGCGGCCGGCGCACCGGAGCCGTACCTGCCCGGCCACGGCACCAACGCGTACCGCGTCACCCGCTATGAACTGGAGCTGGACTACAAGCTCAGCAGCAACCGCCTGAGCGGTCGCGCCGTCGTGCACGCGGTCACGCAGTACGCGACCGCGGCGATCGTGCTGGACCTTGTCGGCCTCCGGGCCAGCAAGATCCAATTCAGCGGCCGGCGGGTGCGGAAGTTCAGCCAGCGTGCGGAGCAGCTTGTGGTTGTGCCCGACGCCGCCCTGCTTCCGGGCGAGGAGTTCACCCTGGACATCCGTTACGAAGGTAACCCGTCCCCCCGCCGGGGGCTGTGGGGTGAGGTGGGCTGGGAGGAGCTCACCGACGGCGTGCTCGTCGCCGGCCAACCCAATGGCGCTGCGTCCTGGTTCCCGTGCAACGACCACCCGCGGGACAAGGCCAGCTACCGGATCAGCGTAACCACTGACGCTAACTACCGCGCCGTCTGCAACGGGGTGCTGCTCTCACACAGCAGCCGGTCCAGCCGCGAGACCTGGGTGTACGAACAGTCCGAACCCATGTCCTCGTATCTCGCCACCGTCCAGATCGGCCGCTACGAACTGCTGGCGCTCAACCCTGGCCGCCCGGCGGCTCAAGTGCCGCAGTACGCGGCCGTTCCCGCAGCACTGGCTGACGCCGCCCGCGAAGGGCTGGCACGCCAGCCGGAGATGATGCGGACCTTTACAGACTGCTTCGGCCCGTACCCGTTCCAGGAGTACACCGTGGTGGTGACGGAGGACGAGCTGGAGATCCCGCTCGAGGCGCAGACCTTGTCCATCTTCGGTCCCAATCAGCTGAAGCAGGACTGGAATTCGCAGCGGCTCATTGCCCACGAGCTCTCACACCAGTGGTTCGGCAACTCGCTGACCGCGGCATCCTGGAAGGACATCTGGCTGCATGAGGGGTTCGCCTGCTACGCGGAATGGATCTGGTCCGAGGAGGCAGGCGTTATGCCGGTGGCGGGCCGGGCGGCCGCCGCCTGGCGGAAACTCCACTCCGGCAGCCAGGATCTGCTCGTGGGTGATCCCGGGCCGGAGCTGATGTTTGATGACCGGGTCTACAAGCGCGGCGCCCTCGCGCTGCACGCCCTCCGCCTGCGCTGCGGCGACCTGGCGTTCTTTGCGCTGCTCCACGACTGGGCCGGACTGCACCGCCATGGCTCCGTGTCAACGCCCCAGTTCATCCTCGCCGCGGACCGGGCGACGGGCCTCGACACCGAAGCCCTGCTGCATCCCTGGCTGTATGAGGAAGCCCTGCCGCCGCTCCCGGCCGGCGGCTAGCCGGGGTCAGCACCCGATTTCAGGGCCGCGTTGTGCGCCCGTTCTCCAATGATGGCCGCTATGAGCGCATCACGGCGGCCATCTTTGGCGACTCGTTGGCATGGTGGCCGCTCCCGGCGGCCATAGACTCTCAAAACGCGAAGCCGGCAGGCAGGAACTCCTGGTAAACGATGATTTAGATACTCACCATGTTGAACAGGAGTTCCGTCACTTCCTCAAGCCCGCACCCGCGCGGCTTTAGAGTTCACTGGCTTCAGAAAACGCGACGGCGGCGGCGAGGTCCGGGGGCAGACCCGTCTCCGCCGGAGCCAGGTCCCGGACGTCGGCACGGTGCAGCACATCGAGGGTGTCCGGGGCGGTCCGCAGCCCGTCGCCAGCCATCTTCAGCCAGGCTTCCTTTCGGGCCCAGAGCCGCCCACGTTCGCGCAGCACCGCCCGGGGTGGGAGTCCCTGCAGGCCCCGGCGTTCCGCCGGTGCCAGCGCGACGACGTCGAAACCGGCAAAATCCGTCCGTGCGGGATCCTCGACGTCCACGCCAAGCCGCAGGCCCGGTTCCCGATGAACGACGGCGGCCAGCAGCGCCCAACCGCGGCAGCGTGACAGGCTGAGGGAAAGCCCGGCCGGGGCGCCGTCGAGCCAGTAGCCCGGCCGTCCATGGTCCACTTCCGGGCCGGTTCCACAGTCCGGGCAGGAGTACGCGGCCGTCAGCTGACCGGGGCGTACCCCCAGGAGACCCGCGGCGAGATTCCGCAGCGCAATCCGGCCGGCCAAAAAGTCCCGCCGGGTTGCTGCGTTTTTGATCCCCGCGGCACGCGCAAGTTCCGCGGGATCCAGGAAGGCCCCGCCGCCCGGTCCGACATCGGCAAGACGAACGGACCGGACAATGACCCCGAAAATACCCGGGACGTGGGTAACGTCGAGGCCTCCGGACACTCCTACCGTTGGACTGCTCCAAAGCGTTCGTGGGCGACCGCCACGGCGCTTTCGCGGGCCGCGGAGGCTTCGTCGGCGGTCAGGGTGCGGTCCCCGGCGCGGAAGCGCAGGCTGAACGCCAGCGACTTCGTGCCTTCTTCGATGCCCTTGCCCGCATACACGTCGAAGAGTGCCACGTCCTCGAGCAGTTCGCCGGCGCCTTCGCGCAGCGCCGTGAGCACCTCTTCGGCCGGTACCTCGTGGGGCACCACAAGGGCGACGTCCTGGCTGGCCACCGGGTAGGTAGAGATGTGCCGGGCAACGATCACGTCGGCGGCGGCCTCAAAGAGGGTGTCAGCGTTGAACTCAAGCGCAACGGTCCGGGCGGGCATGTCATGCGCTGCCAGCAGCTTCGGGTGCAGCTCGCCGGCGAAGCCCAGGACCTCGCCGGTGCGGAGCGCCAACTGCGCGGCCCGTCCCGGGTGGAAGGCCTGATGCTGTCCCTGGCTGACCACGATCTCGACTCCCAGCACGTTGCCGGCAAGCCGGGCGATGTCCAGCGCATCCGCCCAGTCCCACGCACGCGGCGAGTGGCCGGCGGCGGCGGGCGAATCGTGCCCGGTGAACACCGCGGCAAGGTACAGCGGCTGGTCCGGGACGCCGTCGTACAGGGCATCCAGCACCTCGTCACCGGGCCTGGCGCCGAGCGGCGGGATCGAAGCGGTGCCGAGCGTGTCCCCCGGCAGGAACACGAGGCCGGCCTCGAACAGCGCCAGGTCGCGGAAGCCTCGGGACTGGTTCCGCTTGGCCACCTCAATAAGCCCCGGCAGGATCGAGGTCCGCAAGTAGCCGTGCTCCTCACTGATCGGGTTGGCGAGCTTAAGCGCCCTGCGCGCCCCGCCTTCCGTGTCCACGCCGAAGGTGTCGTTGGCGGCCTTGGAGACGAACGGGTAGGCCAGGACCTCGGTCAGGCCGGCGTCGGCCAGTGCCTGCACGAGGCGGCGGCGCTGCTGCTGGACACGGGTCAGGCCACGGCCCGGAGGCGCCACTGGGAGGGTCGCCGGAATGCTGTCGTAGCCGACCAGCCGGGCGATTTCCTCGGTGAGGTCCTCCTTGGTTTCCAGGTCGTTGCGCCAGCTCGGGGCCGTCACCGTGTAGCTGGTGACGTTCTTTACGACGACGGCGCCCAGGTCCTCGAGCGAGGTGACAATCTGCCCGTCGCTGAAGTCGATGCCGATCCGTTCCGAGGCGAAGGCTGCGGGCAGCTCGATCGTGACGGTGTCCGGTGCGGTGCCGACGTCGGTGCCTGCCTCATCGGCAGTTCCGCCGGCCAGCTCCACCAGGAGGTCAACCACCCGCTGCGCTGCGATGCCCGCAACCTGCCAGTCAACGCCGCGTTCGAAACGCTTGGATGCCTCGGACGGCAGCCTGTGCCGGCGGCGGGAGCGTCCGATCGACACCTCGTCGAAGTGCGCGGCCTCGACCAGGACGTTCGACGTCGAACCGCTGACCTCGGTGGCCGCACCCCCCATGACGCCGGCAATCCCGATCGCGCCGGAACCGTCGGTGATCAGGAGGTCCTCGACGTCGAGTTTGCGTTCCTTGCCGTCCAGAGTGGTGATCTTCTCCCCCGCCACGGCGCGCCGGACCACGATGTCGCCGGACAGCGTGTCCAGGTCGTAGCAGTGCGTGGGCTGGCCGAGCTCAAGCATGACGTAGTTGGAGATGTCCACCGGCAGGGAAATGGAGCGGATGCCGGCCAGCCGCAGCCGGGAGGTCATCCACGGCGGCGTCGGCCGGCCGGCGTCGACACCGCGGACGGTGCGGGCCACGAAGCGGTCGCAGCCGGTCTTGCCGTAGACCGGGGCGTCGTCGTTGAGCTTGACACCGTGGCCGCCGGTCAGCGCCGCGGGGGCCCGGACGCGGGACGCCGGGTCGGTGAAGGACGTGCCGGTGGCGTGGGCGTATTCGCGGGCAACCCCGCGGATGGAGAACGCGTACCCGCGGTCCGGCGTCACGTTGATCTCGGCGGCCTGGTCGTAGAGGCCCAGGAGTTCCATGGCGTCGGTGCCGAGGTCCGGATCCAGCCCGATCCGGGAGAGGACCAGGATGCCGTCGTGGTCTTCGCCGATGCCGAGTTCGCGGACGGAGGCGATCATGCCCGCGGACAGGTGCCCGTACGTCTGCCGCGCGGAAATGCGGAAGTCGCCCGGCAGCACGGCACCGGGAAGGGTGACCAACACTTTGTCGCCTTCGACGAAGTTGTGGGCGCCGCAGATGATGCCCTGCACGCCGGAGGGGTCGATGCCCTCTCCCGTGAGGCCCTGCTGCCGGCCTTCGGGGACAACCCGGACCTGGCACCAGTTGATGGTCTTGCCGTTGGTCTGGGGTTCCTTGACGATGCTCAGGACCTGGCCCACCACGATCGGCCCCTGGAGGGTGTCCGTGGGCCGGTGGACTGCTTCTTCTTCAAAACCGACGGTGACCAGTTCGGCCATGACGTCTTCGGCCGTTGCTCCGGCCGGTACCTGCGCGAATTCACGCAGCCAGGAAAGGGGGATACGCACTGTTAGATCTCCATCCCGAAGTGCTCGCTGAAACGTACGTCGCCTTCGATCATGTCGCGCATGTCGCCCACCTCGTTGCGGAACATCAGCGTGCGCTCGATGCCCATGCCGAAGGCAAAACCTGAATAGATGTCCGGATCGATGCCGGCGGCGCGGAGCACGTTGGGGTTGACCATGCCGCAGCCGCCCCATTCGATCCAGCCGGGCCCGCCCTTGGCCCCCGGGTGCCAGATGTCCAGCTCCGCGGAGGGCTCGGTGAACGGGAAGTAGTTGGGGCGCAGCCGGATCCGGGCCTCGTCGCCGAACATCTGGCGCGCGAAGTGCTCCAGGGTGCCGCGGAGGTCCGCCATGCTGAGTTTCGTGTCGATGGCCAGGCCCTCGAACTGGTGGAAGACCGGGGTGTGTGTGGCGTCGAGCTCGTCGGTGCGGAACACCTTGCCGGGGCACAGGACATAGATGGGCAGTTCGCGTTCCAGCATGGAGCGGACCTGCACCGGGGAGGTGTGGGTGCGCATCAGCAGGTGGGCCTCGGGCGGCTCCACGAAGAAGGTGTCCTGCATTTCACGGGCCGGGTGGTCCGGCTTGAAGTTCAGCGCATCGAAATTGAACCACTCGGACTCGACCTCGGGGCCCTCGGCGATTTCCCAGCCCATTCCGACGAAAATATCCGCGACGCGCTCCTGCAGGGTGGACAGCGGGTGACGCGCACCGGCACGACGGCGGCGCGGAGCCGCCGTAACGTCCACGGTCTCCTCGACCAGGATCCGCGCGTCGTTCTCGGCTTCCAGCCCGGCGGTGCGGTCCGCGAGCGCCTTGTTGACGCGTCCGCGGGAGGCGCCCATGAGCTTGCCGGCGGCGGCCTTCCGGTCCTTCGGCAGCCCGCCGATTTCGCGGTTGGCGAGGCTCAGCGCGGACTTTTCGCCTGTGTGCGCCAGGCGTACGGCCTTGAGTTCATCGAGCGTGGCGGCGGCGGCAATGGCGGCAACGGCCTGGTCTACGGCTGCGGTGATGGCGGCTTCGTCCAGAGGATTCGGAACGGCGCCCGGCAAAATTTCAGTCATCTACTGTTCTTAGCTACGAGTCGGTTTATGCCAACGGCAATCGCGCCCGCAGATTGATTTCGCCGGCAGCGCATCTGTCATCAACATCTGTCATCAACAAAGGTCAGGGCACGCCGAAACCCCTCCGGCGGGCACTGGTGTCCAGTCTAGTTGAACGCATCCCGCTGCCCGGACGTCACGGGGACTCCTGCGGTTCGTAAAGGGCACGGATCCCCGGTTCAGTCCGGCTTCGTCCCGGCTAGCATTGCCTCATGACGTCCGGACAACGGCTGCGGCAGCTGGCCAACGTACTGAATGCAGCAACTCCGCTGGGGTTGCTGCTGGCCGGCTGTGCCCGCACCCCAGTCCGCCGCGGACCCCGGGGACTGCTGATCGCTACCGGCTACCGCTGGCGGCTGCCCATCGCCGGGGCGTTCACGGTGGGCAATGTGGTGCTGTTCCGTTCCGGGCCGGCGGAAGCCCTGGCCGATCCGGTCCTGCTGGGGCACGAGGAACGCCACAGCACCCAGTACGCCTGGTGCCTCGGTGTCCCCTTCCTGCCGCTCTATCTCCTCGCGGCCGTCTGGTCGCTGTGGCGGACCGGCAACCCCGGCTCCGCCAACGCCTTCGAGCGGCACGCCGGGCTGCAGGCCGGCGGCTACCCGGAGCCGGGTACTGCACGGACCCCTGCACGGACCCCTGCACAGACCACCCCTTCAACCAGTGCGGGCCGGGCGGCCCATGAGCGGAACGAGGCATGACATGACCGAAATCCCCAGGACTATTTCAGTCAGCGGAACCGGCAGCGCGGAAGCCGCGCCCGATCTGCTGACTTTTTCCATCGGCGTCGAGTGCCGCCGCGAGAACGTCGCAGCGGCGTACGGCGGTGCCGGAGGGGCCTCAGCCGCCATCTCCGCGGTTCTCCGGGACCGCGGCGTCGAAAGCAGGGACATCACCACCTCGGGACTCAATGTCAGGGCCGAGGTCAACTGGCAGGAAGGTCTGGGCCAAACCGTCTCCGGATACCTGGCATCCAGCGTGCTGAGCGTCCGGATCCGTGAACTGGCGGCTTCCTCGGAAATCATCGCCGCGGCCGTCGCGGCCGGCGGCGACGACGTCCGGCTCAACGGATTGGAGCTCGGCTTCGCGGATCCCGCCGCGGTCACGGCCCGCGCCCGCGAGGCCGCCTGGGCGGACGCCCTCGCCACGGCCCGGCACTTCGCTTCCCTCGCCGGCGCCTCGCTGGGCAAGGTGGTCTCGCTCGCCCAGCAGACCGGCTACCCCGCCCCCATCCCGGTAGCCGGGCTGCAGCGCGCCGTCGCCGCAGAGTCTCTCACCGTGGAGGCCGGCGAATCCAGCGTCAGCGCAGCCGTCGGCGTTGTCTGGGAGCTGCTCGACTGACGGACTGGTGCATTGCTGCCCGTGTACGGCTGCAGCGAGTGGGCATTTTCGTTGGTTCGTCGGGGGTCCGGGCGCGGTGGCCGGGCTCCGGGACATGCCCCGCGCCGGGGCCCGCGGCTGGACGTAGTGTCATTATGCCCAGTCCCGGGTTCGAAGAATGGGCATATTCCCTGCGGACTGCACGCCCGCCCAAAGGGACATGCCCAGCGCCGGGGCCAGCGGAAGGACATAGAGTCATTATGCCCAGTCCCGGGTGCGAAGAATGGGCATGTCCCCCGGCGCATGAAGATCCAGGCTCCGTCTGACCCCCGACGAACTAACGAAATGACCGCTAGTGCGTGGCACCCGCGGCCAGCTTGAGATCCGCCGTGGTGCCCAGCGTGGTGCGGACGACGACGGCGAGCGCCGCCGCCATGAGCCCCACCGGCAGGGACGCGGTGACGCTGCCCGGCGGGACCTGTTCGACCGCATACGGGACGTGAACGAAGCCTCCTCGTGTTCCGGGGCGCAGCCGCAGTGCGTGCATCAGCCCGTAGAAGACGTGATTGCAGACGTAGGTCCCTGCCGTCTGGGATACCTCGGCGGGGATCTGCGCGGTATCCAGCGCCGCCAGGGCAGCCTTCACCGGCAGGGAACTGAAGTACGCCGCCGGTCCGCCGGAGACCACGGCCTCATCCACCGGAGCGTTTCCCGCGTTGTCCGGAATCCGGGCGTCGTCGCAGTTGATGGCAATCCGTTCCAGCGAGATGCGGGACCTGCCGCCGGCCTGGCCGGCGCATACCACCACTTGCGGGCTGTACTGCTCCAGCGCTTCCTCCAGCACCCTGATCGAGTCCCCGAAGGCGCACGGCAGTTCCACCGTCCGCACCTCGTACCCCTCGGCCCGCAGCAGTGCCCCGGCCTCCCGTGCCGCGGTCCAGGACGGGTTGGTGCTTTCGCCGCCGAACGGCTCGAACCCTGTCAGGAGAATCATCGCCCCAGCCTAGCAATGCGGCCTGCAGTTCTGACGGGGTCCTTGACTTAAATTCGAACATACATTCGAATGGAGCCATGAGATGGGACGCGCAAGCACTCAAACCGGCGCCAGGAGTCAGGGCAGCTGACGGCACCACTGGTGAAGACAGTACTCGTGAACACAGTTCCGCTGACGGCGGCACCGCCGGCACTGCCCCCGGCTCCGGCGGCGGGCGAGGCGCACCGCCGGCCCCCGATGCCCTCCTTCCGCTGCTCGGGCTGGTGCGCTCCGTGACCACCCCCGAGTTTGCCGGGGTCACTTTCCATGAGGTCACCGCCAAATCGGTGCTCAACAAAGTGGCGGCCGGTTCGCGGATGCCGTTCGAGTGGACCATCAACCCCTACCGCGGCTGCAGCCACGCCTGCGTCTATTGTTTCGCCCGGAAGAGCCACACCTATCTGAACTTCGACGCCGGCCTGGACTTTGACAGCCAGGTGGTGGTCAAGATCAACGCCGCTGAGGTCCTTCGCCGGGAGCTGGCGAAGCCCTCGTGGGGTCGCCAGCATGTCGCCCTGGGGACGAACACGGATCCGTACCAGCGTGCCGAGGGCCGCTACCAGCTCATGCCGGGCATCATCGGCGCCCTCGCCGATTCGGTGACTCCCCTGTCCATCCTGACCAAGGGCACCCTCCTCGCCCGGGACATCCCGCTCCTGAAGCACGCCGCGGCCCAGGTCCCTATCGGGGTGGGCATCTCGCTGGCGATGACCGATGAGCATCTCTCGGAAGCCGTGGAGCCGGGCACTCCCGGGCCGCGGGCTCGCTTGAAGCTGGTGTCCCGGCTCCGGGAGGCAGGGCTGCCCTGCGGCGTTATGGCCATGCCCATCCTGCCGTGGCTCTCAGACAGCGACGAGTCCCTCGATTCGCTGTTCGGTGCCCTCAAGGCGGCCGGCGCGACGGGTGTCACGGCCGGGGCCCTGTACCTCAAACCCGGGACCCGGGAATGGTTCATGCAGTGGCTTGCACGGGAGCACCCCCAGCTTGCCGGCAAGTACCGGCGCCTGTATGGCAGCGGCTCCTACGCCTCGAAGGAGTACCGGGCGTGGCTGGCCGGGCGCATCCGGTACTTCAAGGCCCTGCACGGCTTTTCCGGCTCACACGGCTTCAGCCACCGGGACGTTAACACTGATCCCTATGGCGGCGGTCCCAACAGTGCTGATCCCTATGGTGTGGATCCCAACAGTGTGGATCCCCGGCAGGACGAGGCCCAGTATCCGGCCGGCAGCATCCCAGAGACCGCCGGCTACCCGGGCCACCCGGGCGGGCAGGGCAGCCGGGAGGAGCAAGCCGCGCAGCCCACCTTGTTCTGACGACACTGTCCGGGGCCCTGGGTTCCGGACCGCAGCCCTGCCTGCGGAGAGGGTGCTGAACGCGCACCTCGGCTTAAAGGGCCTTCAGCGCGCCGAGCACTTTGGCGAGGGACTCTTTCGCGTCGCCGAAGAGGAGCGTGGTCTTGGGGTCGTACAAGAGCTCGTTCTCGATGCCCGCGAAGCCGGGGCGCATCGATCGTTTCAGGAACACCACTTGCCCGGCCTGGGCCACCTCAAGGATCGGCATGCCGAAGATGGGAGCCCCGGGCGTTGACTTGGCGGCCGGATTGACCACATCATTGGCGCCGACCACCAGGGCGACGTCGGTGTTCGGGAACTCCGGATTGGCTTCCTCCAGCTCCTTCAATGCCTCGTAGCGCACGTTGGCTTCGGCGAGTAGCACGTTCATGTGGCCCGGCATCCGGCCCGCCACCGGGTGGATGGCGAAAACGACTTCGACTCCACGGGCCTCCAGTGCGGTGGCGAGCTCCGCGACGGTGTGCTGGCCCTGGGCGACGGCCAGCCCGTAGCCGGGGACGATCACCACCCGCTGGGCGTAGCCCAGCTGGACGGCGACTTCCTCGGGCGAGGACGAGCGGACCGGCCGTTCGCTCTGGACGGTCGAGCCCGCCGTCGAGCCGCCGCGGAAAGCGCCGAACATGATGCCGGCCACCCCGCGGCCCATAGCGGAGGCCATCACCTTGGTCAGGATGGTTCCGCTGGCCCCCACGAGCGTGCCGGCGACGAGCAGCAGGACATTGCCGAGCACGATTCCGGAGGCCGCCACTGCGAGGCCTGTGAAGGCGTTGAGCAGAGAGATCACGATGGGCACGTCGGCGCCGCCCACTGGCAGTACGAGCAGGAGTCCGGCCACGAGCCCCAGGACCAGCAGCGCAACGGCCCAGGCCGTCGAGCCGGTGAGGACGATGAAGACCCCGACACCGGCCGCACCCAGCAGGACAACACCCATGATCGCGGGCATGCCGGGAAAGAGCAGGGGGCGGGTGCTGATCAGTTCCTGCAGCTTGCCCACCGTCACCGCGGAGCCGGCGAAGGACACCGCGCCGACGGCCATGGTGAAGACCACGGCCAGCCGCACCCACGGGTCGTCGCCGTGCCCCAGCTCCAGCAGGGCGACCAGCGCGGCAGCCCCGCCGCCGACCCCATTGAACAACGCAACGAGCTGGGGCATCTGGGTCATCTGCACGCGCCGGGCCACCGGGACTGCCACGGCGGAGCCGACGGCGATCGCGGCCAGGATCAGCGGGATGTTCGCCAGCTTCGCGGACAGGAACACGGTGATGACGGCCACGAGGGCGCCGGCGGCTCCGATGGCGTTGCCGCGCCGGGCGGTCCGGGGCGAACTCAGGCCCTTCAGCGCGAGGATGAAGCAGACGGCGGCCACCAGGTAGAACATGGCCGTCCACTCCGGGGCAAGGAGACTCACGTGCGCTCCTCCCCGGCCGGGCCTCCGGTACGGGGGTGGGCCGGCTTCCGTCCGCCTGTCCGTCCGCCGAACATCTCCAGCATCCGGTCCGTGACGACGAATCCGCCCACCAGGTTCGCTGTTGCGAGGACGACGGCGAGGAGCGCGATCGCGAGCAGCCACGGCTCGGCGGCTTGTCCTGCCACGATGATTGCGCCGACGAGGATGATGCCGTGGACGGCGTTGGCGCCGGACATCAGCGGGGTGTGCAGCTTGCTGGTCACCTTGGAGACGACTTCGAAGCCGACGAAGACCGCGAGTACCATCACCGTGAGTATCGTGACCGGATCCATCACTGCTGTGCCTCCATTATTTGGCTGCCTCCATGGCGTCGGCGGTAGCGGCGTGCCGGACCGAACCCCCGTGGGTCAGGCAGGCTCCGGCGACGACGTCGTCGTCGAAGTCCGGGGCGACCTGGCCATCTTTAGTCATCAGGGCGAGCAGGTTGGCGACGTTTTTGGCGAACAGGCGCGACGCATCGGAGGCCATCGCGGAGGGCGCGTCCCGCAGCCCCACGAGGGTCACGAAGCCGCCGGCGACAGGCACCCTGATGTCCTGGCCAGCGATCACCCCCTCGACGTTTCCGCCGGATTCGGCCGCCAGGTCAACGACGACGGATCCGGCCCGCATGCCGGCCACCATGTCAAGGGTGACAAGCAAGGGTGCGGAGCGGCCGGGAATGGCTGCCGTGGTGATGAGGACATCCGCCGCCGCGACATGCGGGGCCAGCATGGCCCGCTGCCGCGTGGCCCGGTCCTCGCCGAGTTCGCGCGCGTACCCTCCGGCCCCTTCCGCGGCGGCGTCCGCCGACCGGTTGTCCAGGTCCAGGTGGATGAAGGTGCCGCCCATCGAGGCGACTTCGTCGGCGGAGGCCGCCCGGATGTCGTTGGCCGAGACCCGGGCGCCCAGGCGTTTGGCGGTGCCGATTGCCTGCAGCCCGGCGACGCCGGCTCCGAGGACCAGCACCCGTGCGGGCGGTATGGTCCCGGCCGCCGTCATGTAGAGCGGGAAGAACCGCGGGTAGCGCAGGGCCGCCTCCAGCACGGCCCGGTAGCCGGAGACGAGGGACTGTGAACTGAGCGCATCCATGGACTGGGCCCGGGAAATGCGCGGGACCAGTTCCAGCGCGAAGGAGGTGACGCCGGCGTCGGCGAGGGCCCGGACGGCGGGCAGCTCCGAGGCCGGCGAGCCGAACCCGACGGTTATTGTTCCCGGCCGCAGCCTGGCGGCGGTCTCGGTTGCCAGTGGCCGGACGTGCAGGAGGACATCCAGGGCTTCGGGCAGCAGCTCCGGGACAATGGTGGCTCCGGCCGTGGCATAGGCTGCATCCGCATACCCGGCTTCCGTCCCTGCACCGCACTCCACGGCGATTTTCAGGCCGAGGGCCGTGAGTTGCTGCACTGTCTCCGGTGTCGCCGCAACGCGTCGCTCCCCCGCACGCCGCTCCCGTCTGACACCGACCTGCACGGGCAACTCCTCTCGGTTCGCTTCAGAATAGTCACATGCCGGAGGCTTTGGCGAGAGACGCGGCGGGGAAAAGCGCTTCCGGCTATCATGCGGCTCTGTGGATCAGCCGGCGGGGACAGCCGGGCGGAGTGAACCCTGAACGTTATCCAGCAGTGCCTCCACGATGGGAAGGTCCGCCGGAATCCAGGGCAGTCCCAGGATTTCCCCGCGGTTCCGCAGACCGACCCAGCGCAGCTCGTCGTGGTCCTGCAGCGGCAGCGGGTCGCCGTCTACCAGCTCCGCAAACCACACACGCATTGCGGCACGCTCGTTGAGCGGCCAACCGGTGGCGGATCCGGCCTCCAGTTCGGCGCCCAGCCGGACGCTTACGCCGAGTTCTTCGAATAACTCGCGATGCAGCGCCTGCTCGGCCGTCTCTCCGGACTCCACCTTGCCGCCCGGGAACTCCCACATGCCGGCAAATTGCGGGGGTGCCGTGCGCCGTGCGACCAGCAGCCGGCCCGGATTGGCCAGGGAGTCCAATACAGCGCCGCCAACGATGCTTATGAGTGAAGTCACGCCCCAAGTCTAGGGCGGCGGCCGCTTCCGGGAGAATGGAGGTGGCCGCCTTCCTGATCACCAGGAATACCGGGTGGGCCCGCCCCGTTGCATAGACCAGCCCACACATCAGATTTATCTTGCCGCATTTTTTCTGGCTCATGCCGGGAACATCACCGAAAAGCAGACGAATGACAACCACTAAACAAGCCCCGGCCACGCCCAAGACCGGCACCCGCCATCTTGCCCTTGCCATCGTTTCCCTGGCCATGGGCGGATTCGGCATCGGCACCACGGAATTCACCATGATGGGCCTGCTCAAGGAGGTGGAACAGGGGCTCAACATCAGCACCCCGGAAGCCGGCCACCTGATCTCGGCGTACGCCCTCGGTGTGGTCATCGGCGCCCCGGTGCTGGCCGCCGTCGGCGCAAAACTGCCGCGGAAATACCTGGCCCTGGGCCTCATGCTGTTCTTCAGCGTCGCCAACCTCACCTCCTTCATTGCCCCGGATTACGGCAGCATGCTCGTATCCCGCTTTGCGGCCGGCCTGCCGCACGGCGCGTTCTTCGGCGTCGCGGCGGTGATCGCTGCCTCCCTCGTCGCCCCGACCAGGCGCGGCTGGGCCATTTCAATGGTTATGGCCGGCCTGACCATCGCGAACGTCGTCGGCGTCCCCTTTGGAACCTGGCTGGGCCAGACGTACGGCTGGCGGCTGCTCTTCCTGCTGGTCGGCGTGATCGGCATCATCACGCTGGTGATGCTCTGGCAGTTCGTCCCGTTCCAGAAGCCCCATGCCGATGCCAGCTTCCGCCGCGAGCTGGGTGCGCTCAAGCGGCTCCAGGTCTGGCTGGCCCTCCTGATCGGCGTCGTCGGCTTCGGCGGGTTCTTCGCCACTTACACCTACATCGCCCACACCATGACCTCGGTGACCGGGATCCCCTCGGTCTGGCTGCCGCTCGTGGTGGCGCTCTACGGGCTGGGCATGGTGGCCGGTAACATCGTCGGCGGCCGGATCGCGGACAAATCCGTGATGGGAACCATCTACTGGGTCCTGCCCGGCATCGCCGTGGCCCTTGTGGTCTACGCCCTGGCCGTGCACTGGCCGTGGTCCGCCCTGGTGATGGTCTTTGTGGTGGGCGGCGCCGGCGCCATGCTGGTTCCGGCCCTGCAGACCCGACTCCTGGACGCCTCACCCGACGCCCCCTCACTCGCGTCCTCGCTCAACCATGCTGCCCTGAACGTGGCCAATGCCCTGGGCGCCTTCCTCGGCGGACTCGTCATCGCCTGGGGCTGGGGCTACGTCGCCCCCGCCCTCGTGGGCGCCGGCCTGGCCCTGCTGGGGCTCGGAGTCGCCGCCGTCAGCGGCCTGGTGGAAAGCAGAAGGCCGCTGGCACCGTAGCCCGAATGCGGTTTCTTGAACGAACTACTCCTTGAGTGTTGTGCCGGGGTGGCCGCGGGCACCGGCCGGTGCCTGCGCCCGCACGGAGTACCGTACCCGCCGGACCCCGCCGCGCCCACCGCGGAATGCCCCAACGCCGGCCCGGAGGCGCAGCCTGGTCACGGCTGGTAACGATTGAATGTGATCCTGCTGACATTTAAAGCCGCAGGTGTTAGCTTGAAACCGTATTCGGAATCCACAATTCGGATGCCGACGAATATGTAGGAGGAGACATGGGCTTTCTTGGCTGGATCATTCTCGGACTCATAGTAGGTGCAATCGTTAAGGCAATCATGCCCGGCAAAGTCGGCGGCGGCTGGGTCACCAGCCTCGTGCTCGGCGTCGTCGGCGCACTAGTCGGCGGCTGGATCGGCGACCTGCTGTTCGGCGGCGGCAAGATGGAATTCTGGAATCTCGGTTCCTGGATCCTGGCCATAGTCGGCGGCCTGGCAGTTGCCGGAATCTACGGCGCCATCACAGGACGCAACAAGACCAGCGCCTAATCGCGCGGAGCAATGACGCGGGAACGACGGCGGGGGCCCACCTTTCGGTGGACCCCCGCCGTGTTTTCGTGCTGGACCGCGGCTTTGACCGTCCGGCTGCGTTTCCAGCCGCACCAGCCGCTACGCGGATTCCGTGCCGCTCCCCTGCTGCGACTGCTGCGCGCGGGCGCTGGCGTACAGGCAGACCGTGGCCGCGGTTCCGAGGTTGAGGCTCTCGGCAGCCCCGTACACCGGCACGGCCACCCGGTGGTTGGCAAGAGCAAGTTCTTCCCCGGACAGTCCCTGGGCCTCGTTACCGAAAAGCCAGGCGGTCGGATTCTCCAGCGCGTACCCGGATTCCGGAGCCGGCGCCCCCAGCCGGCGGGCGGAGTTCTCGTCCTGGAGCCGGTCCAGGTTGAGCTCGCCGTCGCCGTCGGCGGCCAGGACGCCGATACCGCGTTCCTTGCATTGGGCGACGATCTCCTCGACTTCGGCGCCGAGCACAACCGGCAGGTGGAAGAGGGATCCCGCCGTCGAACGCACCGCTTTGGGGTTGTAGATATCGACGCTGGAGGAGGTCAGGATGACGGCGTCCGCGCCGGCCGCGTCGGCTGCCCGCAGAACAGTACCGGCGTTGCCGGGGTCACGGACCTGGGACAGCACAGCGATCAGCCGCGGACCGGCGTCGAGCACCTGCTCGAGAACCGTGTCCAGGAAGCCGCAGACCGCAAGAACACCTTGCGGGTTGACCGTGTCCGCCATCGCGGCGAGCACTTCGTCGGTGGCGAGGTAGGCGGTGGTGCCCTCCGCGAGTGCTTCCAGGTCCGGGTGCCGGTCCAGGCAGGACTCGCTCGCGTAGACCTCGTAGACGATGCCGGGCTCCCCCGCAGCAATCCTCCTCTGGTGCAGGCCAAGGGCTTCCCGGACTGCCTGCGGCCCCTCAGCGAGGAACTCACGGCGCTTTAACCGGGCCGGGCGCCCGGCAAGCTGAGCTACCTTCCTCACCCGATCAGCTCGAGGGTTGGAGAGTACGTCATCTTGCGGGCGCCCGGTTTCGTTCATATAAGAACCTTAGTTGCTATTGCAGCCGGTTCTTGAACGAGGCAGCCGTCCGAACTACTTCAGGTTCTACTCGGCAGCCTCGTCGGTGGCCTTCTTGGCAGCAGGCTTCTTGGCGGCGGCCGGCTTCGTGGCGGCCGGTGCAGCCTCGGCCTGGACGGCCGGAGCTGACGTATCGGCGGGCAGCGAATCCTTGGCGATCTTGACCAGCGCGGCGAAGGCGTTGGCGTCGGAAACGGCAAGCTCGGCCAGCATACGGCGATCAACCTCGACCTCAGCGGCCTTCAGGCCCTGGATCAGTCGGTTGTAGGTCAGGCCGTTGGCGCGGGAGGCAGCGTTAATGCGCTGGATCCACAGGCGGCGGAAGTCGCCCTTCTTCTTCTTGCGGTCGCCGTAGCTGTACACAAACGAGTGCAGCAGCTGCTCTTTGGCCTTGCGGTACAGGCGTGAACGCTGTCCACGGTAGCCCTTTGCGCGTTCGAGGATAACCCTGCGCTTCTTGTGGGCGTTTACCGCCCTCTTCACACGTGCCACGTGCGTACTCCTTCGAAAATTCTGATCCCAAGCGTCTACTGCCGGAACAACCGGCCGGCCTGAGAAGCCTTTTTAATAGTTGACTGCTGCCAGGTGGCAATCAGCCAGAGAACTTGGAACTTAGATGCCGAGCATCTTCCGAATGACCTTGGCGTCGCCCTTGAAGACGATCTTGTCGCCGGCCAGGCGGCGGGTCAGCCTCGAGGACTTATGCTCGAGGTAGTGCCGGCGGTTGGCCTGCTGGCGGCGCAGCTTGCCGGTACCGGTCAGCTTGAAGCGCTTCTTAGCACCGCTGTGGGTCTTCATCTTCGGCATGGGAACCGATCTCCTTACGTATCCGCAGACAAGGTCTGCAGTCTTTCGTGCAGCCACCCCTGCGGGCGGCATGCTGGTTGCTTGCTGCCGGACATTGCTGTCCGGCAGCCGTGAACTAGTTGGTCTTCTTGGTTGCCGGCCTGGCGGCGGCCTTGGGGGCAGCCGGCCGTGCCGCGGGCTTCGGTGCCGCAGGACGCGGAACCGGCTTGGGCGCAGCCACCGGCTTCGGTGCTGCTGCCGGAGCAGCCTTGTCACCCTCCGGGGCCTTGGCAACCTCGGGAGCCTTCGCGGCTGCAGCCTTCGGCGCCGGAGGCGCCTTGGCAACTGCCGGCTTGGTAACTGCGGGCTTGACGGCGGCCTTGGGAGCCTCGCGCTTCGGAGCAGCCTTGGCGGCCTTGGGGGCCTCCTTCGGCGCTTCCTGGACGGGAGCCTTTTCTGCCGGAGCTGCCTCGACCTTGGTCTCGGCGGCGGGGGCCTCCGTAACGACGGCTTCTTCCACCGGGGCGGTCTTGGCCGGAGCCTCGACGACGGCGGCTTCCGTTGCGGGGGCCTCCGCTGCCGGTGCCTCAGCCTCGGTCACCGGCGCCTCGGGTGCAGTCCGGACCTCGTAGCCCTCCGGAAGAAGATCGGCGAGCGACTGCGTCAGGGGTGCTTCGGGGCCTGAGGTCTCAACGCGGCCGCCACCCGATGCCTTCGCTTCGTTCTCGGCCTTGGCTTCGGCGCGCTGCGTTGCGCGGCGAGCCTCCGCCTTGGCTTCGGCCTTGTTCTTCAGCGGGCCCACTACCATGACCATGTTGCGGCCATCGATGCGCGGGCTGGACTCCACAACCCCGACTTCAGCGACGTCGTCGGCAAAGCGCTGGAGCAGGCGGATGCCCATCTCGGGGCGCTGCTGCTCACGGCCGCGGAACTGGATCATGGCCTTGACCTTGTCACCGGCACCGAGGAAGCGGAGCGCGTGGCCGCGCTTCGTCTCATAGTCATGGGTGTCGATCTTCAGGCGGAAACGGATTTCCTTCAGGACCGTGTTGGTCTGGTTCTTCCGGGCCTCGCGCGCCTTGACCGCAGCTTCGTACTTGTACTTGCCGAAGTCCATCAGCTTGCACACCGGAGGCTTAGCCTGAGGTGCAACTTCAACGAGATCAAGATCCGCTTCGGCAGCCAAACGCAGGGCGTCTTCAATACGGACAACTCCTACTTGTTCGCCTGCAGGGCCGACCAGCCGCACCTCGGGGACGCGGATACGCTCATTGATTCTTGGCTCGCTAATGTTAAGGCTCCTGTGTTCGTGAGGGGTATTCCACCGGCAAAAAGAGAAGGCCTCCAATTGCCGGAGCAATCGGAGGCCTCGAGGATCGGTGCTGCCTGCCTCCTGAGGAGGCGGCATACATTCCCGCCAGGCTGACGCCCGGGTAAATGCCCGACCAGGTACCCGGCAACCTTGCTTCTTGCGAAGCTTCCCGAAGGATCGCGGCTGACGCGGGTGGGAGAGAACTCCGCTTGCTAACTGGAAACCGATTCTACAGAAAGAATCCCGTCCGGCGCACATCCACAACGGATCATGGTTGGTTCAACGGGGTTTCCACCTGTAGTCAGTCACCGCCATTCAACTCTGAGCAGTGAAAATAACGACATCCAGTCGGTCTGTGACAAGCTTACCAGCATGAGCACAACAGAGCGTAATTCACACGTCTACGAGCCCGACGGCGCCCAGAGCGATGTCGCACAGCAGATCCGCGACATCTCCGAGGTTCCCGCAATCGAGGTCATCACCACCGCCGCTGTGCACCTCATGAGTGCCGCCGCCGTAAAGCTCGGCCTGGCCGCCGAGGAGAACGCCGATGAGCTCAAGGACCTGGACGAGGCCCGGAAACTGATCACGGCCCTCGCCGGCCTGGTCACCGCGGCCGCGCCAGAGATCGGATCGCAGCATGCCGGCCCCCTGCGCGACGGGCTGCGGTCGCTGCAGCTGGCCTTCCGCGAGGAATCGATCCTTCCGGACGCCCCGGGCAAGGGTCCGGGCGAGAAGTACACCGGCCCGGTCAACTAACATCGCAGAAACCAGGCAGTAGCCAGTCACTTCGCGACGGCGGCCGGACCACGGTGGTCCGGCCGCCGTCGTCGTTAACGCAGGCTGTGTTTGACCATCGTCGTCCTCGATCGTCGTCAGTCATCGTCCGTCGCTGACGAACGCCGCTGGAACCGCGCCGTCGGGACTGCGCCGCTGCTTATGCGGTGGAGGCCAGCCGGAGCCGGCGGCGGTGCTGCAGCACAAGTCCCACGAGGCACAGCACGACGCCGGCCACTCCCACGGCGGCGAAACCGGCCCCCGGGCTGACGCCGTCGATGAAGAGTCCGGCCAGCGGCGCCCCGAGGGCCACGCCGCCGGTGAGCGCCGATCCGTACCAGCCCATCGCCTCACCACGGCGGCGCTCGTCGACGAGTGCGGCAACTTTCTCCGAGGCTGCCGAGAGGACCGGGGCGCACAGCAGCCCCGGCAGGAGCGAGAGCAGGCTCAGTGTCCAGGTGTCCTTCGCAAACGCCATGGGAATGGACAGGGCTGACATGCCCAGGAGCAGCAGAATCGGAGAGATCGGCCGGTGCAGGGCGCCGTAGATGAGCCCGCCGACCACCGAGGCCGCGCACCAGAAGAGGAACACGAGGCCGATCTCGGCCTGGTGTCCACCGGCCTCGAGAACCGCAACGATCCCCACGTCGGTGCCGCTGAGCACCATGCCTGCCCCGGCCGCGACGGCGAAGACGGCGCCCACGGCGGCGGTGAACCAGGCGAAATTGTGGCTGACCTTGTGCCGCAGCCCGGACCCGTTCTGCCGCCTTTCCGCGGCGGACGCCAAGGGCGCCAGCTCTGCGGCGGCTTCCTGCAGGTGGGCCGGTGCGGCGGCGACGACGGCGGCTTCCGCGCATTCCAGCTGGTCCGCTTCGAATCCGGCATCCGGAACTGCGGTGCGGGTGGGCGGGTTGAACCACATGAGGAAGAGTCCGGACACCGAGGTGGCAGCGCCGATGATGGTGAGCCCCAAGACCGAGTGTCCGGCGGTGGCCACGAGGGCGCCGGCAGCGGGCCCGATCATAAAGACCAGTTCCGTGGAGATCGCGTCCAGGGCGAAGGCCGTCCGACGCTGTTCCCCCGTGGCAAGTACGCCGAGGGACTGGCGCACCACGCTGAAGATTGGCAGCGTGAGCAGGCCGCCGACGAAGACCAGCGGCAGCAGCAGCTCGTAGGACACGTGCGGCACGATTGACCAGATGACCGTCTCGGATATGACTGACGGGATTAGGGCCCTGCGCAGGCCCACGGTGTCGACCCGCCGGCCCCGCCAGGGTGCCCCGACGGCGATGCCGATGGTCATGACGGCTGCTGCGGCGCCAGCGGCGGCATAGCCCTGCCCCAGGGTCAGGACGATGTGCAGGGTCAGCAGCACACCCGCGGCCGAGTGCGGTATTCGGGCGATCATCCCGACCAGCAGCAGCCGCCTGACCGGCCGCACGGCCAGCAGCTCACGGTAAAGCGCGAAGTTCACGAAACTATTTCCTTCTGGTACTTCCCCCAGCGGCACCGGGAGGTCTCCCGCTGGCTGTCAGTTACGGTGCTGCACGCTCTAACTTGACCTCGATCGAGTCAACCCGTTCGGCAAACATTTCATTCCGGCCCCACGCCGTGTTCAGGCCTGCCACGATCAACTGCACACCGTCGGCGTCGAGACCGTCATCCAGGTACAGGACCACCCGGACTTCCGGGCCGGCGCCACCGCCGGGGTATCGGCGTCCATCGGCGGCAACCGAGGCAACTCCACCGCCTGGCTGAATTTCTACACGGCGGACCTCCGGAAAGCCTACCGCCGCCAACCCGAGGGACTGCGCCAGCTCGGGATCCGCGTACGCCGGTGTCCACGGCCGCTGCTGCGCCAAGGCCCAGACGGCCGGCCGTCGCACCACGAATGTGACGGCGGAGCCGGGGTCGAGCACAAGCAGTTCGGCCCCTTCTGCGACGGCGGACAGCGCGGCGCGGGCCGCATACACGGCAACGGGCCGTGCCTCGGGATGCCAGGCCTCCAGCGCCGCGGCCGAGGTGAACAGTGGCATCGCGGTCCGGCCGTCGGGCGCCTTCAACGTCACGAGGGCCATATCGGCCTGCTTGTCACCGTGGAGCTTTTCACCGTGCAGCTTGTCACCGCGGATCTTGTCACCGTGGAGCTTTTCACCGTGCAGCTTGTCACCGCGGATCTTGTCACCGTGCATGGTGTCCACCGCCGGGCGCGTCACGCCTTCGCCTTCTTCGGCGAGCTGGGCGAGGATCGGCACGAAGACCCGGGCGGTGGACAGCGCGGCGACCACGCCGGCTTCGTCACCTTCCCCTGCCGCGAGGGCCGCAATGGCGGCGAGGTAGCCGGGGTCGGCCATGCCGTCGTCGTCCTCGAAATTGTGGATCCTGGCGTCCTCGCCGGCCAGGCTGCGGCCGGCCCAGGGCCGGCCTGCCGAGTCCGTCGCCCGGCCGGCGCCGGCCAGGGCAGCGGCAATATGGCCCGGCAACTGCCGGGAAGGTGTTGCGCTCTCGCCTTCAGGCTGGTGCTTCATCCCGCGGACCTGCTAGCGGCGGCCGGCCACGTCAAGGGCCTCGGGCAGTGTGAAGTTGCCGTGGTAGAGGGCCTTGCCCACAATCGCGCCCTCGACGCCGAGCGGCACGAGGGAGCGCAGGACTTTAAGGTCATCGAGGCTGGAAATGCCGCCGGAGGCGACGACGGGCTTGCCGGTCTTCTCGACCATCTGGCGCAGGAGTTCGATGTTGGGGCCCTTGAGGGTGCCGTCTTTGGTCACATCCGTGACGACGTAGCGGGCGCAGCCGGCCTCTTCGAGCCGGCCGAGGACGTCCCAGAGGTCTCCGCCTTCCCTGGTCCAGCCGCGGCCGGCGAGGGTGGTGCCGCGGACGTCCAGGCCGACGGCGATCTTGTCGCCGAAGCGCTCTATCACCCGGGCAGTCCACTCCGGGTTTTCCAGGGCGGCGGTTCCCAGGTTCACCCGGGCAACTCCAAGCTCGAGGGCGTTCGCCAGGGATTCGTCGTCGCGCAGGCCGCCGGAGAGCTCCACCTTGATGTCCAGCCGTCCCACCACTTCGCGGAGCAGTTCCGCGTTGGAGCCCCGGCCGAACGCGGCGTCAAGGTCCACCAGATGGACCCACTCCGCGCCCTGCTGCTGCCAGCTCAGCGCGGCTTCCAGCGGCGTGCCGTAGCTGGTTTCGCTGCCGGCCTCGCCCTGGACGAGGCGGACGGCCTGGCCGTTCACGACGTCGACGGCGGGCAGCAGTTCAAGGACGGGCAGCGGGGTTTCGGTGGTCATCGTGGGATCCTCAGTTTCTCAGCGGATGGCGGTGGTCGGGTTGCTGCCGGCGTGTTGCTGCCGGCGGTTGGCGGGCAGCTAGCCGGCGGGCAGGGTCAGGAGATAGGCGGCCAGCAGCGACATCCCGGCCAGTGCATAGAACACGATCTGGACCCAGCGAGGGCTCTTCTGCTGCCGGAACGACAGCGCCCCGCCAATCAGTAGCCCGGCGAGGCCCATAAGCACTATCGACCACATTTAGGCGGTCGCTTCCGGCGCGGCGGCTTCCGCTTTGACGTCCGGGACAGCAGCGGTCCCGGAGCCGTTGCGCAGGCCCTCGACCCAGTTGCGCAACAGGCGCGCCCCGGCGTCACCGGACTTCTCCGGGTGGAACTGGGTGGCGCAGAGAGGGCCGTTTTCCACGGCCGCGATGAACGGGGCACCGTGCTCGGACCAGGTGACCAGAGGCGCCGTCATGCGGGGCTGGATCACGTCGAAGTCCCAGTGCTGCACACCGTAGGAGTGCACGAAGTAGAAGCGCTCGCTCTCGACACCGGCGAAGAGCTGGGAACCGGCCGGCACGGACACAGTGTTCCAACCCATGTGCGGTACCACTTCGGCCGGCAGCAGCTCGACTTTGCCGGGCCACTCCCCCATGCCCGGGGCCTCGGTGCCGTGCTCCACGCCGGCCTCGAACAGGATCTGGAGCCCGACGCAGATGGCCAGCACCGGCCGGCCACCGGCAACGCGGCGTCCGATCATGCGGATGGCGTCAACGGCTTTGAGCTCGCGCATGACAGTTTCGAAGGCGCCGACTCCCGGGACGACGAGGCCATCGGCGTTAAGTACGTCCTCCGGCTTGGCGCTGAGGATGACCTCGGCCCCGGCGCGCTCGAGCGCGCGAACGGCCGAGCGGATGTTGCCGGAGCCGTAGTCCAGCACCGTGACGGTGGGCTTACCCTCGGGCGAGACGGGCTTCCTGCCGGCGTCGGGGTTGATGATGGCGCCGTCCTGCAGCACCTTGCCGGTCACAGCGCACCCTTGGTGGAGGGGATTCCCTCAACGCGCGGATCGGATTCTATGGCCGCACGCAGGGCGCGGGCGAAGGCCTTGAACTGGGCCTCGACGATGTGGTGCGGATCCCGGCCGGCGGTCACGTTCATGTGCAGGCAGATCCCGGCGTGCAGTGTGATCGCCTCGAAGACGTGGCGGGTCAGGGAACCGGTGAAGTGACCGCCGATCAGGTGATATTCCTGGCCGGCGGGCTCCCCTGCGTGCACGAGGTAAGGGCGCCCGGAAACATCGACAACGGCGTGCGCCAGGGCTTCGTCCAGGGGAACCGTGGCCTCGCCGAAGCGCCGGATGCCTGCCTTGTTGCCCAGTGCTGTGCGCAGGACCTCGCCGAGAGTGATGGCAACATCCTCCACCGTGTGGTGCACGTCGATGTGGGTGTCCCCCGTCGCCTTGACTGTCATGTCGATCAGCGAGTGCTTGCTCAGCGCCGTCAGCATGTGGTCGTAGAACGGAACCGAGGTGCTGATATCCGAGACGCCGGTGCCGTCCAGATTAATCTCGACCAGGACAGTTGACTCGCTGGTGGTCCGTTCCATACGCGCGGTCCGCCCCAGTGCAGCGGTTGATCCGGTGTTGCTCATGTTGAGGTGTCCTTTGGCTGAAGGCGGGGTGTAGGGCTTGCGGCGCCGGACTCGCGGGCGGGGGTTGCGGGCTCCGCGCTCAAGTCTAGGCCTGCTGTGCTGCGCGGCTGGTCAGTATCCTCTCAAGGGCTTCGAGGAAGGCTGTGGTTTCCGTCTCAGTGCCGGCAGTGACACGCAGGTGCCCGGGGATGCCGACGTCGCGGATCAGTACCCCGGCGTCCAGAAGTTCCTGCCAGGTCTCGTGCGAATCCCCGAGGCCGCCGAAGAAGACGTAGTTGGATTCGGAGGCCGCGGGTTTGAGCCCCATCCGCTGCAGTTCGGAGACTATCCGGTCACGCTGGCGCTTGATGTCCTGGACGTCGGCCATGAGCGCGGTCCGGTGGTTTAGCGCGGCCAGGCCTGTCGCCTGCGTGATGGCGGACAGGTGGTACGGCAGCCGGACGAGGCGCAGGGCGTCGGCGACTTCGGGGGCCGCCGCCATGTAGCCCAGCCGTGCGCCCGCGAGGGCAAACGCCTTGCTCATGGTGCGCGAGACAATCAGCCGCTCCCGGCCTGGCAGCAGCGTGAGGGCGCTCGGCGTGCCGTCGTGGGCGAACTCGTGGTAAGCCTCGTCAACGATCACCACGGCCTGGCTGGCTTCGCCCGCTTCATAGACCGCTGCCACGACGTCGAGGCCAAGCCCGGTGCCGGTGGGGTTGTTCGGGGAGCACAGGAACACAATATTGGGCTGCAGTTCACGGACCTGGCGGGCTGCCGATTCGGCACTGAGGCCGTAGCCCTCGGCGCGGACCCCGGCGATGTATTCCGTGTCCGTCCCGGCGGCCAGCAGCGGGTACATGGAGTAGGTTGGAGGGAAGCCGAGGGCGGTACGGCCCGGTCCGCCGAAGGCCTGGAGGATCTGTTGGAGGACCTCGTTGGATCCGTTGGCTGCCCAGATGTTCTCCGCACCCAGGCCATGCCCGAGGTAGTCCGCCAGGGCTCCGCGCAGTTCGGTGAACTCCCGATCCGGATATCGGTTGAGTCCGGCTGCCGCGATGGTCACGGCCTCGGAAATCGCGGCGCGGACATCGGCCGGCACACCATGGGTGTTCTCGTTGACGTTCAGCAGGATCGGCACCTCCAACTGCGGTGCACCGTACGGGCTCAGCCCGCGCAGATTGGTCCGGAGGGGGAGTCGATTCAGGCGTTCTAACTGGTCAGTCACTCAACTAGTTTAAGCGAGACGGCGACGAGCCCTGAAACTGCGACGCCTGACGGACTGCACCAGTGATGTTACTTGGCCGGAACGACCAGTGACTGGCCTGGAACCACGCGGGCCGCCTCGAGGTTGTTGAGCTGGAGAATGTCGGCCACCACATCGCGGGGGTCACGCTCCGGAGCCACTGTTCCGGCGATCGCCCACAGCGAGTCTCCGGGCTGGACGGTGACCGAAACAGCCGGGGTCAACCGCAGATCGGCGGCGGACTCGGAGGCCCTGGCCGGCGCATTGAGAAAGCCGCTGAAGGAGAGAATAAGGGCGGCCAGCAGGATAAGGGGAACGCCGAAAAAGACGAAGCGTCCGCGCCTGGTCAACCGCAGCGGCGCCTGCCTGGTGCGGGCCGCGGAGCCGTGCCCGCGGAGTGAACGACCATCGCCGGATACCTCTCCGCGGTCATTTGTGTAGCCGAATGTGTCGTGAAACGCGCTTGATGCTGACATGAACTGAGCCCTCCTGGACCATACGGTGCCGCCCGGCGTACTGCACGTACTTGCCGCCAACCGGCCTAACCTTCGAACATAGAACCGAACGTCGTGCCCTGTCCGAACATCGCTGGAGTCGAACACATATTCGAACTTCGCTAGTTCTGTTTTAGCACTTATCGACGAACATTGTCGAGACTCGCTAGAACAAATGTTTGAAAAACTGCTGCGGCTGGCCTACGTTGGAGTCACAGGACAACCGCATCTGCAGTTGATCAGCAGGGTCTGACAAAGTCCGACAAACAGAGCCGTACGTTGCGGCAACTGCAGCGACGACAGCCGGGCATAAGGGAAAGGCGTTGGCGAATATGGCAGCACAAGCCACCGGCGGCAGGGCCAGCCAGCGGAACCCGCAGGCAGCCCGGCCCCCGAAGAGCCTCACCATCCGGCAAAAGAAGATCCTGGAAACCATCCAGCGCTCGGTATCGGAGAACGGCTACCCGCCGTCCATGCGTGAGATTGGCGACTTGGTTGGACTGGCAAGCCTCTCCAGCGTCACCCACCAGTTGTCCCAGCTCGAGAAGCTGGGCTACCTGAGGCGCGACCCCAAGCGTCCGCGTGCCATGGAAGTGCTCATGCCGCTGACCCTGGATGAGGGGGCCACCAGGATTTCAGGAGCCGGGAAACCGAGCGGCCTGCGCTCCGTGGGCGGGTTGTCCGTCTCCGAGCTCACCAGCGCCACGGATACCGCTATGGTGCCGCTCGTGGGCCGGATCGCTGCCGGCGGCCCTATTCTCGCCGACCAGGTGGTCGAGGACGTGATGCCGCTGCCGCGCCAGCTGGTGGGTCATGGTGAGCTTTTTATGCTCAAAGTCGCAGGCGATTCGATGATCGACGCCGCCATCTGCGACGGCGACTGGGTGGTGGTACGCCGGCAGAGCGACGCCGTCAACGGCGACATCGTGGCCGCTCTGCTGGACGACGAAGCGACGGTCAAGACCTTCCGCCAACGCGACGGCCACATGTGGCTGTTGCCGCAGAATACCCAGTACGAGCCCATCCTCGGCGATCACGCCGTCATCATGGGCAAGGTGGTCTCGGTCCTCCGCTCCCTCTAGCTAAAATCAGATACCGGCTCTGACGCTCGCTCACCTTTCGCGGTGGACAACAGAACGCTTCCTCACTTTTCGGTTTGACCGTAAATGCTCCGTCACATCATGTGACGGAGCATTTACCTTTGGCACTCAGAATCGGAGTGCTCCCTGTTTCGGGTCTTTCGCCGAAGTCCGCCGACTCGGGGTGGGCTAATACGAGCGGGCACTGGGACACGACACGCAATCTTTCCTGCGACGCGCAGATGTCGTGGCGCTACCGGAATACCCGTAGCGCCAGGGCATTTGCGCGTCGCAAGGATAAATGCGCCGCGTCAGCAGCCCGGCACCGGAAGTCCGCGGAGTCCAGGCGCTGCCGTCGCCCGCGGGCCGGAGCAAGTGGGCGGGAACGCCGCGACCCGGGCCGGGGCGTTCCACCCGGAATCCCTGAATGGCAGCGACTACGCGGCCGGTTGCCCGGATTCTTTGGCGAGGCGTTCCAGCGCAGCAAAGGCTATCGCGGGATCGGTGGTGGGCCAGAACGGCGGAAGTGCGGCGCGGAGGAATCCCCCGTACCGTTCCGTGGATAGCCGTGAGTCCAGCACCGCCACCACTCCTTTGTCCGTCGTCGTCCGGATCAGCCGCCCGGCGCCCTGTGCCAGCCGGATCGCGGCGTGGGTCGCCGACACGCTCATAAAGCCGTTGCCGCCGGCCTGGGCCACCGCCCTGGACCGCGCCGTCATCAACGGGTCGTCCGGCCTCGGAAAGGGGATCCGGTCGATCACGACCAGCCGGCAGGAGTCGCCCGGGACGTCAACGCCCTGCCACAGCGACATAGTCCCGAAGAGGCAGGTGTCCGGCTCGTCGGCGAACTGCCGCACGAGCGCGGTCATGGTTGAGTCTCCCTGGCAGAGAATGCTCAGCTCCAACCGCGGCCGCATGGCCTCGGCGGCGTCTTCGGCGGCGCGGCGGGAGGAAAACAGGCATAAGGCCCCGCCGCCGGAGGCCCGGATCAGTTTCTCCAGCTCATCAAGCGCTTCCGGGGAGGTGCCGCGGCCGGGTTTGGGCAGGTGCTTCGCAACGTAAAGAATCCCCTGCTTGGGGTATTCAAACGGCGAGCCGACGTCGACGCCGGTCCAGCTGGGCGCGCCGGGGCCGACCAGTCCAAGGCCGCCGGCGGCCGGTTCAAACGCCGAGCCGATCGCCAGGGTCGCCGAGGTCAGGATTACCGTGTGGTCCGCGAACAGGCCCTCGCGCAGCCGGCCGGCGACGCTCAGCGGCGCCACGTTGATCAGCGCCGGAGCGGACTCGTCCGGCTGGGAGTACCCCTGCGCCGGGTCGAAGGTGCTGGTGCGGGAAAACCACACCACTTCACGGTTTTCCCGGGCCGCGAGCAGCCGTTCGCAGAGTTCCAGGATGACCATGAGCCGGGAGCGGGCGAGCTGACGTCCGCCGTCGGCCGTGTTGGCGCTGTCCCCCTTGGAATCGGACAGCCCGGCGCGGCAGGCATCACGCAACTGGTCCACACAGTCCAGCTGTTCGCTGTTGAGGCCGTTAGGCATAAGTCCGCCGGGGACGCCTTCAATGGCGAGTTCGAGGTTGGCCGCTGCATTGCTCAGCGCGTCAACGGTAATGCCGGTGTGCTTCCGCGCCCCTGAAGCGGCAACATTCACCATCGCCACGGAGAGCTGCCCGGACACGGCGCCGGTGACGCGGTCCTGGAGTTCGTGCGCCTCGTCAACCACCACGACGTCGTACTCGGGCAGCACGGCGAGGCCCTCGAAGGCGCTGACGGCCAGCATGGCGTGGTTAGTGACGACGACGTCGGCGTCTGCGGCGTTCTGCCGGGCCAGTTCACTGAAACATTCGCCCGCCAGCGGACATTTCTGCGCCCCGAGGCATTCCATCGAGGTGACGGATACCTGGCGCCAGGCGCGGTCGGTCACGCCGGGCATCAGCTCGTCGCGGTCGCCCGAGGCGGTCGCCTCGGCCCATTCGCGGAGCCGGACTACTTCCTTGCCCAGCTGGGAGGACGCGCCGCCCATGGCCGCGGCAAAATGCGGGACGGACGTGTCCTCGCCGAGGGAGAAGAGCTGGCCCTCGGAGGGCTCCTCGGAGGGGAAACCGCCGTCGAGCTTGTGCCGGCAGACGTAGTTGGAGCGGCCCTTGACCAGGGCGACCTTGACGGGCCGCTCCAGGGCAGGGGTGATGGTCTTGAGCAGCCGGGGCAGGTCGCGGCCCACGATCTGGGTCTGGAGGGCCAGGGTGGCGGTGGAGACGAGGGTTGGTTTCTGGCTGACCAGCGAATGGGCGATCAGCGGGACCAGGTAGGCGAGGGACTTGCCCGTGCCGGTGCCGGCCTGGACCAGCAGGTGGTCTCCGCTGTCGATCGCGCGCGCCACCTGCCGGGCCATTTCATGCTGGCCGTCACGGCTCTGGCCGCCCATGCCGGAAACTGCCCGGTCGAGGAGGTCAATGACGAACTCCTCGCCGTGCGGCTGGACTCTACCCACCGCCTTTTTTGCTGCCGGCCCGTGTCCGTCAGCTCCGTCAGGATTTTCACCAGCCCGGGTCCCGCCGGCAGATCCGTCGCCGGCACAGTCGTTCCCTGCGGAGTCGTCCCCGGCGGGGCCTGCCCGCTCCGGGTCCGGCCCCGTCACCGCTGCCTCAGTCATTGCTGATAAACGAATCCAGTTCAGCAGCGAATCCTTCGCGCACCATTACGACGGCCCGGGTGCCGGATTCCCCGTGGTCGAGGCTGAGAATCTCGGCGTCGGTCTCGTGCAACTTGCTGAGCAGGTCTCCGCGGTCGTACGGGATCATCAGTTCCAGCTTCACGCTGGGCCGCGGGATGCCGTCGCTGATGGCTTTGAGCAGCTCCGGAAGGCCCTCACCGGTGCGTGCCGAGACCACCACGTGGCGCGGTTCGCGCTGCTTGAGCCGTTCGATCACGAAGGGGTCGGCGGCGTCGGCCTTGTTCAGGACGATGATTTCCGGGACCTTGCGGGCGTCGACTTCGCTGAACACCTTGCGGACGGCGGCGATCTGGCCCTCCGGATCCGGGTGGGACACATCGACGACGTGCAGGATCAGGTCCGCGTCGGCAACCTCCTCCAGGGTGGAGCGGAAGGCCTCCACGAGCTGGGTGGGGAGCGAGCGGACAAAGCCCACGGTATCGGCGAGGGTATAGCCCAGCCCGTCGGAGGTTTCAGCCTTGCGGACTGTCGGGTCCAGGGTGGCGAACAGGGCGTTCTCCACCAGGACACCGGCATCCGTCAGCCGGTTCAGCAGCGAGGACTTCCCGGCGTTGGTGTACCCGGCGATCGCTACTGACGGCACGGCATTACGACGGCGGTTGGCGCGCTTGGTTTCCCGGGCCGGTTTCATCGCGGCGATTTCGCGCCGCAGCTTGGCCATCCGGGTGCGGATCCGGCGCCGGTCCAGTTCGATCTTGGTTTCACCGGGACCACGCGAGCCCATGCCGGCGCCTGCGCCGCCCACCTGGCCACCGGCCTGGCGGGACATCGAGTCACCCCAGCCGCGCAGGCGCGGGAGCAGGTATTCGAGCTGGGCCAGTTCCACCTGGGCCTTGCCTTCGCGGCTTTTGGCGTGCTGGGCAAAGATGTCCAGGATCAGGGCCGTGCGGTCAATGACCTTAACCTTGACGATGTCTTCCAGGCTGCGGCGCTGGGACGGGGCCAGTTCGGCGTCGACCACGACGGTGTCCGCGCCGGTGGACATCACGATGTCCTTGAGTTCCTGGGCTTTGCCGGATCCGAGGAAAGTTCCGGGATCGGGCTTTGCGCGGCGCTGGACAATACCGTCGAGGACCTCCGAGCCTGCGGTCTCGGCGAGGGCTGCGAGCTCACGCAGCGAGTTCTCGGCGTCGGCGAGGGTGCCTTCGGTCCAGAGACCGGCCAGCACAACGCGCTCAAGGCGCAGTTGCCGGTATTCGACTTCGGTGACATCTTCGAGTTCGGTGGACAGGCTGCCGATCCGGCGTCGGGCGTGCCGTTCTTCGAGGTCCTGCTGGTCGCCATCGTAGTTGCCGTGCTCCGCGTCCGGCCCGGAGATCGCCTGGGCCTTGCCGAGCACCGGCCGTGACTCGGCGGCAGCCGGGGCCTCGGTCCGGGCGGGGGTGTCCTTGGAGAGGATCCGGTCGATGACAGCCTGGATCTCCGCGGGGCTCATGTCCGGGGCTGCTGAATCGGGTCCGGTGTTGGGCTGGCTGGTCATGGTCTCCTTTGAAGGTTCGGCAGTTTCAGAATAGTGCCGATCGGTGCTGTGTGGGGCGGTATTCGCGCTGGGCTGACGACTATCGGTCAAACGGGTCCTCCTGGTATGCCGGCGGCGGTGCCGGGGGCAGAGTGGGCTCCGTGTGGAGCGGCGGGATGAGGGAGGGAAATCATTGATATGAGTTGCTGCCTGGACACGCCTGCGGGGACGAACATACGCCCGAGTCTTGTTGTCCAGAACTGTCCATGTGACGGGAATCGCTGTCCGCCAAATGGTGCGGACCCCAGACAGGGACGAAACACTGGATTGGGCGCTGCACAAGATCAAAGTTGCGGAAGGCAATTACCTGCGTCGCTGCGGTGACGGGATTTGACCCGCACCGGCTACTTGAAGATTGAGAACATGCCCTCAACAGTAGCAGACGGTGACGCTGCCTCCGGCCCGGGCGGGCGTCCGGGTGTGCTCCCCCGACCCGTGCCGCGGCAGCCCCGGACTTCCTGCCCCCACCGGTTTCCCATACAGGCCGACGGCCAACTAATCTGCCAGATATGGAGTCTGCACACTATTTCAGCGCCCAGCCCGCCGGGGCCTTCACGCGCAAGCCACTGACCGTGGAGCTTGCCGGCGAGACGCGCCGCTTGCAGACGTCCTCGGCCATCTTCAGCCCGGACGGCATCGACAAGGGCACGGCGGTCCTGCTGGCTGCGGTTCCGGCCCCGGCACCGCAGGGGAAGCTGCTGGACATCGGCTGCGGCTGGGGTCCGATCGCGCTCACCATGGCCCTGCGGGCACCGCATTCGCAGGTCCACGCCGTCGATGTCAACGAACGTTGTGTGACCCTGACCAACGAGAATGCGGCGCTGCTGGGGCTCGGGAACCTCACGGCCAGTACACCGGACGCCGTCGATCCGGAACTGCGCTTCGACACCATCTGGTCCAACCCGCCCATCCGGATCGGCAAGGACGAACTCCACGCGCTGCTGCTCCTGTGGCTGCCGCGGCTCGCGCCCGGCGGCTCCGCGTGGCTTGTGGTGCAGAAGAACCTGGGCTCGGACTCGCTTCAGCGCTGGCTCGCTGCGGAGCTGGACGGCAGCTTCACCGTGACGCGGGAGAGCACGTCAAAGTCGTTCCGCATCCTGCGGGTCAGGAAAGCACCCCACTAGCCACGATCGCGGCCGGCCCGCTGAGCTCGACATGCTCGTGGCCCCCCGGGCCGAGGAAAAACTTTACGCCCACGACGCCGCCGGGCACGTGGACGTTCCACACGTCCGGGGCGCCCTGACCGGCCCAATGGCGGATCGCGGCGGCGGTGGCACAGGCGCCGGTGCCGCAGGACTGGGTCTCCCCCACACCCCGCTCGTACACGCGCATCGTGATGGTCCCGACACCCTCATGGACCAGCGGCTCGGACGGCACGACGAACTCGACGTTGGTGCCCTTCGGCGGCGTCGGATCCACGTGGGGGGCGGTGAATAACTGCGTGGCGTTGAGTTCGGAGAGCTCGGCGAGGGCGACGACGGTGTGGGGGTTACCCATGCTCACCGAGAGTGCGGGGCGGGCCACCTCAAGACCCTCGGCGCTGACCAGCGAATCCATGGCCCGTGCTGTGGCCTCGCCCGGGAAGATAAACTCCCAGGACCCCATGTCGACGGCATAGCCGGCGGCGGTGCGCACAATCGTCTTTGCGCCACCCCGGGTGCCGATGGTCAGTGACTCGCCGGCAGGCAGCTCCACTAGACCCTCGGCGATCAGGAAGTGCACAAAGACGCGGACCCCATTGCCGCACATTTCGGAAAGCGAACCGTCGCCGTTGCGGTAGTCCATGAACCATTCGGCGTCCGGGTGCCCTGTGAGCAGCTCCTGTCCCTCGGGCAGGAGCCGGGACGGCACGGCGCGGATCAGGCCGTCCCCGCCGACGCCGCGGTGGCGGTCGCAGAGGGCCGCGACCTGCTCGGGAGTGATGGAGAGGGTACCGTTCGGGTCTGCGAGGAGCACAAAGTCGTTGCCCGTGCCGTGGCCTTTGGAGAATTTTAGTCCGCTCAGGGCTGCCGTGTCACCGATGGAGTTGCGGTCAGCGGCCACGGCCAGGGATTTATCCATGGTCCAAGGTTACCGTTCCGGCGCGGGCGCTGAAAAAGGAACCCAATATTCCACCCGGACTCCACGGAACGTCTCGCGGCATCCTCGCCGGAAAGCTGCGCCGGGCCGGAAGGCAGCGCCGGGCCGGAAGGCAGCGCCGCGTCGTGAGGCAGCGCCGGGCCGGAAGGCAGCGCCGGGCCGGAAGGCAGCGCCGCGGCGCGAGTGCTACGCCGCGTCCGCGCCGGGGCTGCACAACGCGGCGGCCTTCGTCACAAGTTCCGGGTCCTGCCAGTCCAGCCAGTGGATGCGCGGGTCCCCGCGGAACCAGGTGAGCTGGCGGCGGGCAAACTGCCGGGTCGCCACAATGGTTTCCTCCACCGCCTGCGCCTCGTCCGACTCGCCATCGAGGACCTTGAGGAACTGGGCGTAGCCGAGCGCGCGCGGGGCGGTCCTGCCGAGCCGGAGCCCCGCGGCATCGAGCTGCCGCACTTCCGCGAGCAGTCCGCGCGCTACCATGGCGTGGACGCGGGCAGCGAGCCGTTCCCGGAGCAGTTCCCGGTCCACCGAGAGGCCAATCTGCACGGTCGGCTGGAAGTACTCCCGGGTGGGCATGAACGAGCTGAAGGGCCGCCCGGTGAGTTCGAACACTTCGAGGGCACGGATAACCCTGCGCGCGTCGCCGAGCCTGCCGGCGGACACCGGGTCCACGGTCTCCAGCCGAGCCAGCAGCGGGGCCGGGCCTGCCGCTGCCAGTTCGGTCTCGAGCCGGTGCCGGATTGCGGGGTCTGTGCCCGGGAACTCCAGCACGTCAAGGGCGGCGCGGACGTAGAGCCCGGAGCCGCCGGCCAGGATGGCGCGTCTGCCGCGGCCGTGGATGTCGGCAATCCGAGCCCGGGCCTGCTGCTGGAAGTCCGAGACGCTGGCTTCCCCGGTCACGTCCAGGATGTCCAGGAGGTGGTGGGGCACTCCCCTGCGTTCGGCCCCGGTGACCTTTGCCGTGCCGATGTCCATGCCGCGGTAGAACTGCATGGAATCGGCGTTGATGACTTCGCCGTCGAGTTCCAGCGCAAGCGAGGCGGCAAGATCGGACTTGCCGGAACCGGTCGGTCCGACGACGGCGATCACCGGCAGTGCCGGTGTTGCGACTTCCGGTGTTGCGCCTGTGGCGGTGTTCTCTGCCGGTGCTGTGCCTGCTCGCGCGTCGCCGGCGCTGCCGCCAGGGGCTCCCTGCGGAGGTGCCACGGGACTAGCGGCCGCGGACCGGAAGGGTGGGCATGCCCAGAGACACACCCGTGGTACCAGAGGCTGCCCCCGGCACGGGTGTACCACAGGAGTCGGCCAGGGACCGGTCCCAGGCGTCACCGGCGCGGGAACGGCGGAGGCTGTAATCCAACGCCGACGCCGGATCGGAGACAAGGTGGAAGGCAGCCGCCGCGGTGATGGTCACGGTGACGAGATCGCCAGGGCGGGGTGCTTCAGCGCCGGCGGGCACGGAGAAGTGCACCAGCCGCTGGTCCTGGGCACGGCCGGAAAGCCGTTGGGTTTCCTCGGCTTTGCGGCCAGGCTGGGCCGTGACCATGACCTCGACGCGGCGGCCAAGCTGGCGGGCGTTTTCCTCGGCCGCGATCCGGTCCTGCAGCGCGGTGAGGCGTTCGAAGCGTTCCTGGACCACGGCCTTCGGGAGTTGGTCCGGCAGCTCCGCGGCGGGCGTGCCGGGCCGCTTGGAGTACTGGAAGGTGAAGGCGGTGGCGAAGCGGGAATTCTCCACGACGTCGAGGGTGGCCTGGAAGTCCTCTTCGGTTTCGCCGGGGAAGCCGACGATGATGTCCGTGGAGATGGCCGCGTGCGGGATCTTCTCGCGGACCTTGTCCAGGATGCCGAGGAACTTTGTGGAACGGTAGGACCGCTTCATGTCCCTCAGGACTTTGTCCGAGCCGGACTGCAGCGGCATGTGCAGCTGCGGCATGACGTTGGGGGTCTCGGCCATGGCGTCGATGACGTCATCGGTGAAGGCGGCCGGATGCGGGCTGGTGAACCTGACGCGTTCGAGACCGGAGATCTCGCCGCAGGCGCGAAGGAGCTTCGAGAAGGCTTGCCGGTCGCCGAATTCCACGCCGTAGGAGTTCACGTTCTGGCCCAGCAGGGTCACTTCGATTGCGCCGTCATCGACGAGGGCCTGGATCTCGGCCAGGATGTCGCCCGGCCGGCGGTCTTTCTCCTTGCCGCGCAGCGCCGGCACGATGCAGAAGGTGCAGGTGTTATTGCAGCCCACGGAGATCGACACCCAGCCCGCGTAGACCGAGTCGCGCTTGGTGGGAAGCGTGGAGGGGAACACATCGAGGGACTCGAGGATTTCCAGCTGCGCCTCGTTGTTATGGCGCGCGCGCTCCAGCAGGGCGGGCAGGGCACCGACGTTGTGGGTGCCGAAGACAGCGTCCACCCAGGGTGCCTTTTTCAGGATGGCCTCGCGGTCCTTCTGTGCCAGGCAGCCTCCGACGGCGATCTGCATACCCGGGTTGGCGGCCTTGGCCGGCGCCAGCATGCCGAGGTTGCCGTAGAGCTTATTGTCGGCGTTTTCCCGCACCGCGCAGGTGTTGAAGACCACGACGTCGGCCAGTTCCCCTGCGGAGGGGACGTAGCCGGCGGCTTCCAGTATCCCGGCCATACGCTCGGAATCATGGACGTTCATCTGGCAGCCGAAGGTGCGCACCTGGTAGCTGCGGGGCTGCACGCCATCACGCGCCGGCGCGGACTCCGGCACCGGCCCAGCGCTGGCTAAAGGCCCAGCGCTCATTAAAGGCGCAGTGTCCGTTGAAGGGGTGATGCCGGCTACTGGGGAGGGAATGGTCAAACTCACCTGTTAAGGGTACCGGGTCGGCGCCGTCACCGCGCGGCGTACACCGGCCGGCCCATCATGGGCGATGCACCCCGCAGCCCGACCGGTCGGCACCCGATTCAGAAATCCGGTTCGGTTTCCGTTTCGGCGCCCGCCACGGCGGCATCGAGGACTTCGCCGACGATCCGGAAGGACTGGGCGGGCTGGTACCCCTTGCGCGCTAGCATCGAGGCAAGCCGGCGCGCGGCCTTGTCACGCTCGGCGCGGTCCGCGAATCCGGTGACGGCCCTGAGCTTGCGCTGGACCAGGCCACGCGCCGCGGACTCCTCATCCTCCTCGCTGAGCTGGTCAAGGGCGACGTCCGCGACGTCCCCGTCAATGCCCTTCTCAGCAAGTTCACGCCGGAGTGCTCCCTTGGCCAGCTTGCGGCTCCGGGACCGGCTGCGGACCCACATGTCCGCAAAGTCGGCGTCGTCAATGAGCCGCACTTCCTCGAAGCGGTCAAGCACGGCTTCGGCGATGCCCTCCGGGATGTTGCGGTCAGCCAGCTTCCTGGCGAGCTGGAGCCGGCTCTTGGGCGAATTCGCCAGCTGCCGGAGCACCACGGCCCGGGCCACGGCCGCCGGATCGACGTCGCGGTCCTGCGCCGATGCCGGCTCCCCGGGCGGCGACTCCGACATTGCCGCTCCCCCGGAGCGGATGCCCTCAGCGAAGCCGGGGGCAGGTTTCCGGGCGGGGAATCCTGCCCCCCTGGTTGCTCCGCGCCGGGAAGCCGCGGCCCCGGACGCCCTGCTGCTAGAAGCCGTCAACGGCCTTCAGCTTCGGTGATTCCTCGGTCTCGGCGGGGACCTTGACGCCGACGCCGAGCTTTTCCTTGATGAGGCGCTCCAGCTCGGATGCCAGTTCAGGGTTGTCGCGCAGGAACCGCCGGGAATTCTCCATGCCCTGGCCCAGCTGATCGCCGTCGTAAGTGAACCAGGACCCCGACTTCTTGATCAGGCCGTGCTCGACACCCATGTCGATGATGCCGCCCTCACGGGAAATGCCCTGGCCGTAAATAATGTCGAATTCGGCAATCTTGAAAGGCGGAGCCATCTTGTTCTTGACGATCTTGGCCTTGGTCCGGTTGCCGACTGAATCCGCGCCCTCCTTGAGGGTCTGGATCCGTCGAACGTCGATGCGGATCGAGGCGTAGAACTTCAAGGCCTTACCACCGGTGGTGGTTTCGGGGGAGCCGAAGAACACGCCGATCTTTTCGCGCAGCTGGTTGATGAAGATGGCGGTGGTCTTGGTCTGGCTCAGGCGGCCGGTGATCTTACGCAGGGCCTGGCTCATCAGACGGGCCTGAAGACCGACGTGGCTGTCGCCCATGTCGCCTTCGATTTCCGCGCGGGGAACCAGCGCTGCGACGGAGTCGATGACGATTACGTCAAGGGAGCCGGAACCGATAAGCATGTCCATGATTTCCAGGGCCTGCTCGCCGGTGTCCGGCTGCGAGACCAGGAGTGCGTCGGTGTCGACGCCCAGCCTGGCTGCATACTCGGGATCGAGGGCATGTTCGGCGTCGATGAAGGCGGCGATGCCGCCGAGGCGTTGGGCGCTGGCTACTGCGTGCAGCGCCACGGTGGTCTTACCGGAAGATTCCGGACCGTAGATTTCCACGACGCGGCCGCGGGGCAGGCCACCAATTCCCAGTGCGATGTCCAACGCAATGGAACCGGTCGGAATGACCTCGATCGGCGCACGGACTTCGTCACCCAGGCGCATAACCGAGCCTTTGCCGAACTGCTTGTCAATCTGTGCAAGCGCTGCGTCGAGCGCCTTCTGACGATCCGGGGCTGCGGCCATGGTTCACACCTCTAATACTTTCTCGCTGTGGAGTGGCCGTTGCGGCCCTATGGTTGTGATCAGTGTTTCAATCAACGATTCGATCAGTGGTCTATCATCACTTACGCTAGCGGCACCCACCGACAGTGGTGCCGGCCGGCGTCGCGTATGTGGATAACGCTCTGAAAAAAGCATAGTCCTGCCCGAACAAATATTCGAACAATTGGACGGCGTGTCAGGCACCGGCTGCACCGAACCGGCTCTCAGCGGCAGGCCACCGGGACTCGCACTCAGGATCCAGCTAGCAGAATCCTGCCGTCAATGGTGCCGACGTCAGTGGGGTTTCACGTCGCGGCCCAGCCGCCGCTCAGGCGGGACCTCCTGGACATCGCACAAGGCCAGCCACACCTGCCGGGGCGGTACACCGGCCCGGAGTGCCTGATCGGCCGTGTGGCCGCCCACTCCGGCCAGGACCAGCGAACTGCTGAGGACACGCGAGTAGCCTGACCCGAATTCGTCGTCCATGAGGCGCCAAAAATCACTGATTCGCACGAATAGAGTCTCTCACGACGCGGACGGACCCTAGAATGGTTGCCATGAGCAACGCCGTCGAGGGGCCCGTGCTAGCCGGGAGCGCCGAGGACACCGCAGAAGCCGGCCTGATAGAGGTCGAAAACCAATTGAGCCTGCTCTGGCGCCGCGGGCGCTCCATTTCACATCAGCTCTCGCGGCAGCTCCACCCGGACATGGAACCCGCAGCGTATGGCCTGCTCTCGGTGATCCACCGGCGAGGCGCCGTGCGGCTTACCGAGCTGGCCTCGAGTATCTGCGTCGGTAAGCCCTCGGTAAGCCGCCAGGTCGCGTTCCTCGAAAGCCTCGGGCTTGTGTCCAAGCAAGCCGACCCTCTCGACGGCCGCGCCCAGATGATCCGCCTGACGCCCTTGGGCGACGAGAAGATGCACCACGTGCAGGACGCCCGGCGCGAAGTTTTTCGCCGACAGCTCGGAGACTGGCCAGCGGAAGAGCTGGCGACACTCGCCCGCTATATCGCCAGGCTCAACGCGAGCTATGAGCGCGTCGGCCTCCCCCAGGACGACACCCGCTAGTTCGAGCCGACGGCGTGCCGACATACTCCGGCACATGGCCGGGGGGCCGGGTGCGGTGGCCGGGCTCAGGGACATGCCCCGCGCCGGGGCCAGCCAGTGGACATAGTGTCACTATGCCCAATCCCGGGTGCGAAGAATGGGCATGTCCCGCTGGACTGAAGACCCGCCCTAATGGACATGCTCCGCGCCGCGGCCAGCCGGTGGACATAGTGGCATTATGTCCAGTCCCGGGTGCGAAGAATGGGCATGTCCCCCGGCGCGAGGAGGCCCCGGCGCTGCCTGTCCCCCGACGAACCAGCGTAAATGACCGCTGGTTCGAACCGACTGCGTGCGACACCTTCCGGCACGCATTCCCGTAGGCAGGAGCACCCCCTGCAGCATGCAGGAGGACCCCCGGCACGTGGCCGGGGGTCCTCCTGTCTGGAACTATGCGCGTCTAGAGCGCGGCTCGGGCTACCGTGCCCCGGAGAGCAGGCCCTTGGCCAACTCATCGTTGAGGTCGGTGTTCAGCTCATGGTCCAGGTCGCGGCCGTAGCGCTGGGCGAACTCCTGCGGGACGGTGTCCGGAACAGCGACACCCTCGGCGACGGCGACGCGGTCGCTCACTTCGCGGAGCATAAGCGAAAGCGGAACATCGAGGGCCGAACAGATCGAGGAGAGCAGCTCCGAGGAGGCTTCCTTCTGGCCACGTTCCACTTCACTTAAGTATCCCAGCGAGACGCGGGCACTGTGCGAGACTTCGCGGAGGGTACGGCCCTGGCGCTGGCGCACATCGCGGAGTACATCACCGATTTCGTGACGAAGTACAACCATCTTGCGCCCCTTCTGTTCGCTCTTAGCCTTATCGGCGAGGCCCACATCCTTCCAGCGGACAACGCCGTTCACGGATACGGGCTGCTTTACCATCTGTATCGCCTTGCTCCCTCGTATATCGAGACCGCCGGTTGAGGCGGACTAGTGATGCCTTCATCCTAGGCGCCTCCCCTCTTCGGAGGCGTCACAATCTAACAACTAACGGGAATCGACTTTTGTTCCCGGCAACTTTACGCCCGGTAGCCTTAGGGTGCCAGGGCGTCGAGCAGACGCTCCAGCGCGGCGCCGCAGGCCAGAGCCCGGATTTCGGAACGGGTACCCTCGAAGCTGTACTCGTACGACGTCGACCCCTCCGCGGTGGCGATCCCGATGAAGACGGCGCCGACGGCCCTGCCGCCGTGCGGTTCCGGCCCGGCGACGCCGGTGGTGGACACGCCGATGTCGGCGCCGCAGATCCTGCGGGCACCCTCGGCCATGGCCTCGGCGACCCTCCCGTCCACGGCGCCGACGGCGTCGAGGAGGTCCTGGGGCACGCCGAGTACGCGGGCCTTGACTGAGTTCTGGTAGGAAACGACGCCGCCCTGGAGCATCGCGGAGGCGCCGGGGGTGTCGGCGAGGACAGCCGCGACCATGCCGGCGGTGAGGGACTCGGCTGTGGCCACGGTGAGGCCACAGTCGATCGCCCCGGTGACGGCCAGTCCAGCCATCCGGTGAAGGTTGGGGTGAAGGTTGGGGTGCAGGTTGGTCATGCCTTGCCCTCCTGGGTCTGCTGTTGCCTTGCCCGGATGCCGCTGGAGCGCAGCTTGAGGGCTTCGATGACGTATTCGCCGCCGGTCCAGACCGTGATTGCCAGGGCCACCATCATGACCGCGAAGGCCATCATCCCGAGCCACGGCGCCAGCGAGGCCAGCGGAATGACGTACAGGACGATGGCCACCGTCTGGATGACGGTCTTGAGCTTTCCGCCGCGTGAGGCCGGGATCACGCCGTAGCGGATGACGTAGAAGCGCAGCGCGGTGACGCCCCACTCGCGGACCAGGATCAGGATAGTGACCCACCACGGGAGTTCCTGGAACACGGAGAGCATCACCAGGGCGGAGCCGATCAGGAGCTTGTCCGCGATCGGGTCGGCAATTTTGCCGAAGTCGGTGATGAGGCCGCGGCTGCGGGCGATGTCGCCGTCGAGCTTGTCCGTGTAGATGGCCACCGCGAACGTTGCGGCGGCAATCCAGCGCCACATCCCGTTTTGGGCATCCAGTTCCGGTGCGTCGAGAACGAGGAACCAGACGAAGAAAGGCACCATCACAATCCGCAGCATCGTCAGGATGTTGGGCAGGTTCCAGATCCGCGCGGCGGGCCCGGCGCTGTGTTCTTCGGCGCTAGTCACCTTCCTAGGCTACCGTCCGGTGAGTGACCAGGCGTCCTCAGAGCCGTTGTCATCATCGTCGCCGGAGCCGGAGCCGGAGCCGCCGTCAGCGCCGTCAAAGTACTCCGTGTTCTTGCCACGCCGGTCCAGATCCGCGGCCACGAGGTCCTCCGCATACCCGCCCTGGGCGATGTTGGCATTGGCGTTATCGCTCAGCGCGGCCGTCTGGGAATCGGCGACGGCGGGCATATCCATGCCCTTCATGGCGGCGAGGACGGCGGCAAGGTCATCCGGCTTGACCAGCACATCACGGGCCTTGGAGCCCTCGGAGGGGCCCACGACGCCGCGGGACTCGAGCAGATCCATCAGGCGGCCTGCCTTCGCAAAGCCCACCCTCAGTTTGCGCTGGAGCATCGAGGTGGAGCCGAACTGCGTGGTAACCACGAGTTCGGTGGCCTGCAGCAGGACTTCGAGGTCGTCGCCGATGTCGTCGTCGATCTGCTTCTTCGGCGCTTCGGGGGCGACGTCGTCGCGGTAGTCCGCCTTGAGCTGGCCCTTGACGTGCTCGACGACCTTGTGGATTTCCGATTCCGTGACCCAGGCGCCCTGGACCCGCATTGCCTTGGAGGCGCCCATCGGCAGGAACAGCGCGTCGCCCTGGCCGATGAGCTTCTCGGCGCCCGGCTGGTCCAGGACCACGCGGGAGTCGGTGACCGAGGAGGTCGCGAACGCCATCCGGGAGGGCACGTTGGCCTTGATCAGGCCGGTGACCACATCCACGGACGGGCGCTGGGTGGCCAGGACCAGGTGGATGCCGGCGGCCCGGGCCAGCTGGGTGATGCGGACGATGGAGTCTTCGACGTCGCGCGGGGCGACCATCATCAGGTCGGCGAGTTCGTCCACGATCACCAGCAGGTAAGGGTACGGCCGGATGACCCGCTTGGAACCCTCCGGCGGGATGACCTTGCCGGCCCGGACGGCCTTGTTGAAGTCGTCGATGTGCTTGAAGCCGTAGTTGGCGAGATCGTCGTAGCGGGCGTCCATCTCCCGGACCACCCATTGCAGGGCCTCGGCGGCTTTCTTGGGATTGGTGATGATGGGGGTGATGAGGTGCGGGACGCCCTCGTAGGCCGTGAGCTCCACACGCTTGGGGTCCACCATCACCATACGGACCTCGTCGGGGGTGGCCCGCATCAGAATGGAGGTGATCATGGCGTTCACAAAGGCCGACTTGCCGGCACCGGTGGCGCCCGCCACCAGGAGGTGCGGCATTTTGGCGAGGTTCGCGACGACGTAGCCGCCCTCGACGTCCTTGCCGACGCCGATCACCATGGGGTGTTCTGTGCGCCGGGCATTCTGGCTCCGCAGCACGTCGCCGAGGGACACGGTCTCGCGGTCCGTGTTGGGGATCTCGATGCCGATGGCCGACCGGCCGGGGATGGGGCTGAGGATGCGCACGTCCGAGCTGGCGACGGCGTAGGAGATGTTCTTGGACAGCGCGGTGACGCGTTCCACCTTGGTGCCCGGGGACAGCTCGATCTCGTAGCGGGTCACGGTGGGGCCGCGGCTGAAGCCGGTGACCTGGGCTTCCACATTGAACTGGTTAAGGGTTTCGGTCAGCGAGGCGACAATCGCGTCGTTGGCCTCGGTGCGCTCTTTGGGAATGGATCCCGGTGTCAGGACGTCCGACGGCGGCAGGGTGTACGTGACGTCGCCGGCGAGCGAAAGCTGCTCGGTGCGTTGCGGAATCGGCGTGGGCAGCGGTGGCGGGGTGACAGGCCGCGAGGGGACCTGCGCTGCAGCAGCGGCGGCGGTGGCCGACGGCACGTTGAGCGAACCCGCGGCGATCATGCCGGGGGTGACGAGCGGGATCGCCTCCGTGGCGTTCTCCCCCGCTGTCCCGGCAACACTGCCTGCCGCGGTACCCAGGCCCTGGGCTGCCTTGATCTTTTCGACGGCGATCTCGGCCTGGGTGGGCCGGCGCACGCCGGGTGCCACGGACTGGGAGCCCTTGGCGGCCTCGGCTTCTTCATCGTCGATGAGGGCACGTTCGAAGGCCTCGTCGCCGACGTAGCCCTCGAGGCCGGCGTCGTCGCTGTGATCCTTGCCGAAGAGGCGGCGGCGTTTCTTCCTGGCCGTGGCCGGGGCGTCGTTTTCGGTCAGATAGCTGCGGTCGTGGCCGTCCCGGTCGTCGCCGTCGGCGGCCTGGAGGTCGATGCCCATGAGGTGCTCATAGGCGGCACGCAGCCGGCCCGGGATGGCGCCAAAGGGGGTGGCCGTGACGATCAGCAGGGAGGTGAAGGCCAGCAGGGCGTAAAAAGCCACCGGGACGGCGGCATGGATCGCGGCGAGCGGCGCGGCGGCCAGATAGCCGAGCATGCCGCCCGCCTGGCGCAGTCCGTCGAAGCCGTCCGCGACGGTGGGCTCGCCCCCGATGATGTGGGCCAGGCCGGACCCGGCGAACGTCATGATCAGGAAGCCGATGCCGATCCTGTTGTTGCCGCGGCCGTCAACGGGCTGGCGGAACAGGCGGAAAGCGCAGACGAAGAGCATCAGCGGCAGCAGCAGGGACATCCAGCCGAAGGTGCCGTTGACGATTCCGAAGACCATGTCCGGGAACCAGCCGCGGAAGCCCCACCAGGCAAAGGTGGCGATTAAGACGCCGAGGGCGAGGTTGAACAGGGCTGCGCCGTCGCGGCGCTCGCCGGGGGCGAGATCGCTGACGTCGGAGCCGATCCGGCGGACACCGGCGCCTACAACGTGGGCAACGCCCAGCCAGGCGCCGGCCACCACCCGGACCAGCCACGGCTGTTTGGGCTCGACGGCGGCCAGCTGGCGGGTGCGCGCGGTGCCTGCGGATCCTCCGGACCTGCTGGTTTTGGACGCAGCCGGGCCGGCGCCCCGGGCCGGGGAGCTGCCTGATTTACCGCTGGAGTTTCCTCTAGGCGCGGAGGAAGTTCGTGTCGCCATACCCGCTACGGTACCCGACGCCTGGCCGAAACCTGCGGATTTTCGGGCCTGCGCGGGGATCATGTTGCGCCGGACGGGTGCACAAAAACGGCCCTCCCGGCCCGCCGCAACCAGAAGGCTGCGGGCAGGCCGGGAGGGCCGCCGTCGTGCTGTCGGTGGCTGCGACGCTTAGGCCTCCAGGACCACCGGGATGATGAGGGGCTTGCGGCGCAGCTTGCGGTTGACCCAGGTGCCGACGACGCGGCGGACAACCTGCTGCAGCTGGTGCGTGGTGTGGTCCGAGCGGTTGAGCACGGCTTCCTCCAGCGCGGCATTGATCTTGGGGATGATCTCGTCGAAGACGGAGTCATCCTCGGCCACGCCGCGGGCGTGGATCTCCGGACCGGAGACCACCTTGCCGGTGGCGCGGTGGATCACGGTGATGATGGAGATGAAGCCTTCATCGCCGAGAGTCTGGCGGTCCTTCAGATCGGCGTCGGTGATTTCGCCAACGCTGGAGCCATCGACGTAGACGAAGCCCACCTCGACCTGGCCGACGATGTCGGCCTGGTGGTCACGAAGGTCGATCACGGTGCCGTTGTCCCCGAGGAGAATGCTCTCCTCGGGGACGCCGGAATCCAGGGCGATCTTGCCGTTGGCGATCAGGTGGCGGGTTTCACCGTGCACCGGCATCGCGTTGAGCGGCTCAAGAATGTTGTAGCAGTACAGCAGCTCGCCGGCGGCCGCGTGGCCGGAGACGTGCACCTTGGCATTGCCCTTGTGGATGACGTCGGCGCCGAGCTTGAGCAGGCCGTTGATGATGCGGAAGACGGCGTTCTCGTTGCCCGGGATCAGGCTCGAGGCGAGGATAACGGTGTCGCCCTGGCCCACCACAACGCGGTGGTCGCCGTTGGCCATGCGGGACAGGGCCGCCATCGGCTCGCCCTGGGAACCGGTGGACATCAGGACCACCCGGTTGTCCGGCAGATTGTCGATGTTCTTGATGTCGACCAGGATGCCGGCCGGTACATCGAGGTAGCCGAGCTTCTCGGCGATCGCCATGTTGCGGACCATCGAGCGGCCGACGAAGGCAACTTTGCGGTTGTGGTTGGCGGCAGCGTCGAGGACCTGCTGGACGCGGTGGACGTGCGAGGAGAACGAGGCCACGATCAAGCGCTTGGAGGCCTGGCCGAAGAGCCGGTCCAGGGTGGGCCCGATGTCCTTCTCGGCGGTGGTGAAGCCCGGCACGTCGGCGTTCGTGGAGTCCGACATAAACAGGTCCACGCCTTCTTCGCCCAGCTTGGCGAAGTGGCGGAGGTCCGTGATGCGTCCGTCCAGCGGCAGCTGGTCCATCTTGAAGTCGCCGGTGTGCAGCACGGTGCCGCCGGCCGTGCGGATGAACACGGCGAGGGCATCGGGGATCGAGTGGTTGACGGCTACGAATTCGCATTCGAAGGGGCCGAACTTTTCAACCTGCCCCTCGGTGACCGTCTGCAGGACGGGCTTGATCCGGTGCTCCTGCAGCTTCGCCTCGATGAGGGCCAGCGTCAGCCGGGAGCCCACCAGGGGGATGTCGGCGCGCAGGCGCAGCAGGTACGGAACCGCGCCGATGTGGTCCTCGTGGCCGTGGGTCAGGACGACGGCGACGATGTCGGCGAGGCGGTGCTTGATGTAAGAGAAATCAGGCAGGATCAGGTCGACACCGGGCTGGGTTTCCTCCGGGAAGAGGACACCGCAATCGACAATGAGCAGCTTGCCGTCGACCTCGAAGACGGTCATGTTCCGGCCGATCTCGCCCAGGCCGCCCAGGGGAACGATCCGCAGGGTGTCCTTGAGCAGTTTCGGCGGCGTGACAAGGCCGGGAAGGGCGGTTTGGGTCATAATGCACTACTTTCCAGGCAGGATCCGGCCTGGTCTTTGCCGATCAGGATCAATACCCGATCAGGAAAAGACCATTCCGGCTTCTGCCAAGTCCTCGCGGATGGTTTCGATCTCGGCGTCGCCCGGCTCCACGAGGGGCAAACGGACAACCGAGTTGGGCAGGACTCCCTGCCACTTAAGAACTTGCTTCGCAGCAACAGCACCCTGGATATGGGTCATCACTGCACGGACCACGGGGTCCAGTTCGAAATGTATGGTGCGGGCGGCAGCAAAGTCGCCCGCAAGTGCGGCATCGATCATGGCACGGAATTGAGGGGTCGCGACGTGTGCGGTGACGCTGACGAGGCCGACGGCGCCGGCTGCCATCCATGGCAGGGTCAGTCCGTCGTCGCCGGAATAGACGTCGAGGTCCGTGTTGGCAAGCACGCGGGTGACGGCAGCAAAGTCAGCTTTGGCGTCTTTGAGCGCAATGATGTTCGGGTGGTCCGCGAGCCGGATCATGGTTTCCGGCAGGATCGGGACGCCGGCCCGGCCTGGAATGTCATAGACCATCACCGGAAGATCCGCAGCGTCGGCGACGGCTTCGATGTGGGCCTGGATGCCGGCCTGGCTCGGCTTGTTGTAGTACGGGGTCACGATCAATTGGCCGTGGGCCCCGGCCTTGACGGCCCGCCTGGCCATCTCGATCGAGTGCGAGGTGTGGTTGGTGCCGGTTCCGGCGATGACTTTGGCGCGGTCCCCGACAGCCTCGACGATGACGCGGAACAGCTTTTCCTTTTCGTCGTCCTCCAGCGTGGAGGTTTCCCCGGTAGTGCCGGAAACAACTAAGGCATCGTTGCCGTCGTCGACGAGCTTGTTGGCCAGCTCTGCGGACTGCTGATAGTCGACTTCCCCGTCGGAAGTGAACGGCGTGACCATGGCGGTCACAAGGGTTCCGAACGTGTAGGAGCGAATGTCAGAGTCAGCCATATGAAAAACGTTACCCTGTCCCCGGCGTGTTATGACAATGCAGCGGACGTGACGAAGATCAAATCCGGCCGCCGAGCGTCTCCTGAGCCGTGTCCTGAGCCATGTCCTCCGGCGTGCCGTCGTCCGCGGCGGCGGCAGGGTGCGCGGCGCCTGGGCCTTTTCGCGCCGGGGGACATGCCCATTCTTCGCACCCTGGACCGGGCACAATGACGCTATGTCCATCCATTGGCCCCGGCGCGGGGCATGTCCCCTTGGGCCGGTGTCCAGTCCAGTTGTCCAATCCAGCGGGACATGCCCATTCTTCGCACCCTGGACCGGGCACAATGACTCTATGTCCACCCGCTGCCCCCGGCGCGGGGCATGTCCCTCTGGGCCGGTGTCCTGTCCAGCGGGCGTTTTCGTTGACGTGATCGGGTGCAGGTGGCCGGCGGGGCGTTCCTTCCCGGTTGCCCGCCGCCACACCCTCTGCCGGCCGGGGCGCAGCCCGGATTCGAGTGCGCGTCTGGAGCCGGGCGCCGAAGTATCCGGGGAGGACCGTCACGGCTCGGGTGCGCGGGGCTGGTCGCCTCCAGCGTCGGGTGGGTCCGGCGGCGGGTGGGTCCGGCGGCGGGGAGCCGGGCATCACCGCGGGTAACGCGGGGGACATGCCCATTCTTCGCACCCGTGACTGGGCAGAAGGAAACCATGTCCACCCGCTGTCCCCGGCGCGGAGCATGTCCCTGAGCCCGGCCACCGCGCCCGGAACCCCAACGAATTTAACGAAAATGCCCAGCTCACGCTGCCGGGGCTGCCCCGGCGGCCCCGGCGGCCCCTGCGGATGGTGCGGCGGTCGGGGCGGCGCTGGCGGACGGTGCGGCTGTATCGGACGGCGGGGCGCAATACCGGCCGACCGCGCTTTCACGCAGGGACTCCGTCCAGGCGGAGAGACGCTGAGTGGCGCGCACATAATGGAACAGTTCGGTGGGGGTGAGTGCTTCGAGGTCTGCCTCGGCAAGTCGGCGGGCCAATTCGGCGCCGGGCATCTGGGCCGAGAGTGCCAACCCCTCGCGGTGCCATTGGACATCCTCCGCAGATTCACCGGCGACCAGCCGGCGGAAGAGGAAGTCCACCGCGCCGGGACTCATGGCTTTGAGCACCCCGGCCATACCCTCCCCTGGGCTGCGCTCCTCAAGAGCTCCGTCCTCAAAAGCGCCGTCCTCAAAGGCCTGGTCCTGGATGAGTCGGTCCTGGAATGCGGGCTCCGGTGCGATGTCCATGATTTCATGTTATTCGAACATATATTCGAATGCAAGAGCTTCTGCCCCTCCCTGACTCCCTACGGTTTAGTGCCTCCGCTAGAAGCCTCGGCACAGCCGGATATGAGACGATCGGACGATGACTCCGCGCGGATTGGCATCCACATCCCGGACCGCCGCGGGCAAGGCCGCCGGCGTCCGGCTGACCGGCATCGATGCCGCCCGCGGGCTGGCCCTGCTCGGCATGATGGCCACGCATGTACTGCCAACCTTCGAATCCGATGCGCAGCTGAGCCCCACCTGGGTCGGGCTCGTTTTCTCCGGACGGGCCTCGGCGCTGTTCGCCGTACTCGCCGGGATCGGCCTCGCGCTATCGACCGGGAAGCAGCAGCCGCTGCAGGGCACGGAATTGTGGGCCGCCCGCCGGGGAATCGCGCTCCGGGCGCTCGTGGTCGGCGCCGTCGGACTCTCCATCGGCGGACTCGAAGTGAACATCGCCATCATCCTGGTCCACTACGCCGTACTGTTCCTCTGCGTTCTGCCGTTCCTCGGATTCGACGTCAAACGCCTGCTCATCCTTGCTGTCGGCTGGGTGCTGATCACGCCCGCTCTCGCCTTCCTGCTCCGGCCCTGGCTCCTCACCTCCACGCCTCCGCTGCGACTGGGCCACAACCCCAGGTGGGAGGACCTCACCACGCCGCCTGCCCTGCTCGGCGACCTCTTCCTGACCGGCTATTACCCGGTTTTCCAGTGGATCGCCTACCTACTGATCGGGCTCGCCATTGGCAGGCTGGCACTCACGACGGCGGCGGTTCCGGTCCTGCTGCTGGCGGCGGGTACCGCCGTGGCGGTCCTGGCCAAGTGGCTCAGTACGGTGATGATGGAGGACTGGGGCGGCCGTGCGGCCCTGCAGGCACAACTTACCGATCCTTCGTACCCGTTGAAGAGCCTTCTCGAGGTCAATCTGGCGGGTGTCGACCAGTCAGGCTCCGCCTGGTGGCTCGCTACGAGCTCCCCGCACTCGGGCACCACGCTGGATCTGCTGCACACCTCGGGGGTAGCGGCAGCCGCCGCCGGCGTGTTCCTGCTGCTGGGCCGGCTCAGCCAGGGCGCCAGGATGGATGCGCTGCTTCCGCTGCGGGGCGCCGGTGCCATGACCCTGAGTCTGTACGCAGCCCACCTCTGCGTGATGGCGTCCCTGTACGGCCAACCGCTGCCATCCGGGTGGACGGTGGAGGGCCTCTATTGGGTCCAGGCGGCCGCCGTCGTGCTGATCGGCGGGATCTTCGCGGCATTGTCCTGGCGGGGTCCGCTGGAATGGGTGGCCCATGCCGCCAACCGGCTCGGCCGGCACCGGCCCGCCCGGCTCCGGTAGCGCAAGTAGCCGGGAGCGCCGCGGGCCCGGCGTCGGCGATGGGCCCGGGTTGCTCAGGCTTTCGGTGCGGCGCGGAACAGCCGGACGGCGTCGCGCATCGAGGCGCGGGCGCGCTTGCGGTCGCCGGCGGCGTCGTAGGCGCAGCTGAGCCGGAACCAGGAGCGCCAGTTCTCCGGCGCCGCTTCGGTCTCGACGCGGTACTTCTCGAACTCGGCGTCGGCTGCCTCCCGGATGATCCGGCCGGCCGGGGTGCGCGGCAGATTGTCTTCCGGCAGGCCGCCCTCGGCTTCGAGGGCCTTGGCCATTTGTTCGGTCCGGACGCCGAACAGCAGTTCCCGGAGCAGGGCCCAGGCACCGATGACGGGCAGGGCCAGGTAGGCAACGCCGATGGCCTTGGCCATCGGGTTCTCGTCCGCCATCAGCAGCACCGAACGCTGGAAGGACACCACCAGATAGAACACCAGCAGCAGGGTGACGGCTCCCACCCAGATCTTGGTGCGGTTTGCTTTCAGGGCGGTCAGCACATTGGCCACGGCGTTCAGAGTCCCAGGTCCAGGTAGCCGTCGAGGCCCACGGTGAGGCCCGGGTTCGCCGCTACGTTGCGGATGCCCAGCAGGACGCCGGGCATAAAGGAGGCACGGTCGAAGGAGTCGTGCCGGAAGGTCAGCTGCTCCCCCGGACCGCCGAGCAGGACTTCCTGGTGCGCGACGAGGCCGCGGAGCCGGACGCTGTGGACGCGGACGCCGTCGACCTCGCAGCCGCGCGCTCCCGGGCGTTCGCTTGTGGTGGCGTCAGGGCCGGGCGCGACGCCGGCGGCGGAGCGCTCGGCGGAGATCAGCCGGGCGGTACGCACGGCCGTTCCCGAGGGCGCGTCCACCTTCTCCGGGTGGTGCAGTTCGATGATTTCCACCGATTCGAAGTAGCGCGAAGCCTTTGCCGCGAAGGCGGAGGCCAGGACCGAGCCGAGCGCGAAATTCGGCGCGATCAGGACTCCCACGCCGGTCTGGCCGGCGAGGAGCTCCTCGAGCCGGCCCAATCTCTCCGCATCCCAGCCGGTGGTGCCAACGACGGCGTGCATGCCGTGTTCGACGGCGAAGCGGACGTTGGCTTCGGTGCTCTCGGGAACCGTCAGGTCCACCACGATCTGCGCGCCGGATTCGACCAGGCTATCGAGGGGATCGTTCCGGCCCAGGGCAGCCACGAGCGACAGGTCCGCGGCAGCCTGGACAGCCCTCACCGCTTCGGCGCCCATGCGCCCGTTCGCGCCCAGTACGGCGACTGCGAGTTGTTCGGTCATGGCATCAACCCTACCGCCGGGGCCGTGGCCGCCTTGAACCGGCGGCCGTGCGTGACGGGCCCGCCGCTGGTCGCTGATCCCGCGCGCTGGGGCCGGAGCGTTTACTCCACTGCACCCACCCATTCCACCGTGCCGTCGTTAAAGAACTGTTCTTTCCAGATAGGGACCTCGGCCTTGATCCGGTCCACCAGCTCCGAGCAGACCTCGAAAGCCTGGCCGCGGTGCGGAGCAGAGACCGCGCAGACGAGCGCGGGGTCGCCGATCCGGAGCATCCCGATCCGGTGCGCCGCCCAGATCCGGACCGGCCCGACTCGGGTTCCGCCGGGCGCCCCGGTCGCTTCGCCGGGCGCTCCGGCCGCTTCGCCGGCGGCCACCTGTTCGGCCGCCAGGGATGCGACGACGTCGGCCATCACCTGGTGCGCCGTAGGGTGCGCGCTGTAACTGAGCCGCTCTACCGCCCTGCCGCCGTCGTGGTTCCGGACCACGCCGCTGAAGCTGACCACGGCACCGGCGGTGTCCGATTCGACGGCGGCGATCGCCTGGTCCACGGAGAGAGGTTCGGCGCTGAGTACCGCGTGCAGCACTTCGAAGGCTGGTTCAAAGGTTGGTTCAGTGGCCATGGCTGCCTTCCAGCTGGTCGCAGAGGTGCCCGAGAATGGGATCCAGCACACTCAGGCCGTCCATCACGCCCTTCGGGGATCCGGGGAGGTTCACAACGAAGGTCTGGCCGGCCGCGCCGGCGTGGCCGCGGCTGAGCATGGCCATCGGGGTCTTGCTCATTCCGGCGCCGCGGATGCCTTCCATGATGCCGGGAATCTCACGGTCCAGCAGGGGCAGGGTCTGTTCCGGGGTGGCGTCGGTGGGGCTGAGGCCGGTGCCGCCGCTGGTAATGATGACGGCCGGCGCCTGGCTCAGGAGGGCGCGCAGGGCGGCCCCTACGGCCGCCCCGTCCGGGACCACCATCACCGGATAAGGTTCGAAGCCGTGTTCGGTGAGCCAGTCGATGATGACCGGCCCGGTGAGGTCCTGGTAGATTCCGGCCGCGGCCCGGGTGGAGGCGATTACGACGCCGGCCTTCCGCCCGGTGGCTTCACCGTGACGGTGTGGTTCGGGCGTGCTCATAGTGTCCAGTCCCCGCTCTTGCCGCCGCTTTTGGCGAGCACTTTGATGTCGGTAAGCACCGCGTGTTTGTCCACGGCCTTGATCATGTCGTACACGCTGAGGGCGGCCACCGAGGCGGCGGTCAGAGCTTCCATTTCGACGCCGGTGACGCCGCGGGTTTTGACGGTGGCAAACACTGTGACCATGTCGGCGTCGAGCTCAAAGTCGACCGTGACCTTCGCGATCGGCAGCGGGTGGCAGAGCGGGATGAGCTCGGGGGTCTTCTTGGCGGCCATAATGCCGGCGACGCGGGCGACGGCGAGGGCGTCGCCTTTGGGCAGGTCCCCGGAGCCGAGGAGGGCCAGGACCTCGGCCGTGGTGCGGACCGTTGCGGTGGCCATGGCCTCGCGGGTGCTTTCGGCCTTGTTGGACACATCGACCATGTGGGCTGTGCCGTCCTGGCGCAGATGCGTCAGGACGGATTTTGCTGTGCCGGCGGTATTCGTTCCGGCGGTATTTGCTGCGGCGGTATTTGTTCCGGCGGTATTTGCTGCGGGGTCTTCTGTTTGGTTCACAGCATCCATACTTCCACCTCGGCGCCCTCGGCGAGCGCGGCAATTCCGTCCGGCACATGCACCAGCGCATTGGAGTGCGCCAGCGCGCTGACCAGGTGCGAGCCGGCGCCGCCTTCCAGCCCCACCGTACCGTCCGGCCGGAGCGTGCCTCGCCGGACCTGGTGCTTGCCCGGCGGGGACGTCAGCGCTTCGGCCAGCCGCGCCCGGACCGCCGGGCGCGGTGCCGGTGAGCCGAACAGGGCGCCGAGCACGGGGCGAAGGAACATTTCGAAGGAGACGAGGCAGCTGACCGGGTTCCCCGGGAACCCGAGGACGGGGACGCCGTCGAACGTTCCGATCCCCTGCGGCCCGCCGGGCTGCAGTGCGACGCCGAGGAACTCGACGTCGTGTCCCTCCATCGCCTGCCGGACCACCTCGTAGGCGCCCTTGCTGACGCCGCCGGTGGTGACGATCAAGTCAACGTCCGGCGTGTGCCGGCGCAGCAGGCCGGTGAGCTCCCCCGGGCGGTCGGTGGAGATCCCGGTCCTGGTCACCTCGAGTCCGGCCTGCCGCATGGAGGTTTCGAGCAGGGTCGCGTTGGAATCGTAGATCTTGCCGGGCCCCAGCGGGCTGCCGGGTTCAACCACTTCATCCCCGGTGGTGACCAGGAGGATCCGCAGGGCGCGGTAGGCGGGCACCTCGGTGAATCCCAGGGCTGCCAGCAGTCCCAGCTGTCCGGGCCCCAGGAACGTCCCGGCGGCGAGCGCCAACTCCCCGGTGCGGATATCGCTGCCGGCGTTCCGGACAAAGTTCCCTGCCGCAGCCGCAGGCAGGCGGACCGTGGCCGGCTCCCCGGGCACGGGAAACGAATCGGGCACGGCCAGTTCGATCGGGACGACGGCGTCCGCTCCGGGCGGCATCATCGCGCCGGTCATAATCGGCGCGGCGGTGCCGGGGGCCAGCTCCGCCGGGGCGATGCCGGCGGGAACGGGAGCGGCGACGCGCAACTCCGCTCCGTCGTCGGGCACGTCGGTGCTGCGGATCGCGAAGCCGTCCATCTGGGAGTTCGCGAACGACGGCAGGTCCAGCGGAGCCACGATGTCCTCTGCCAGTCCCCGGCCAAGGGCAGCGAGGAGCGGGAACCGTTCGATCCGGTCCGGTGTGCGGAGCGGGGCCAGCAGCCGGCGGACAGCTTCGCGGTGCGCTTCCACGGTGGCGTGCCGTGTCTTAGTGCGGTGCATGCGTTGGTGACCCCTCGTTTAGCCCCGTGGCTTTAGCCCCGTGGCGTGGCTCGTCAGGACTTCACCTCAACTCTAACCGTGTGATAGCCGGTGGCACCGCTGGGCACTACGGGGGCCCGGTCCTCCACCTGCGCAGCGCCGTCCAGGTCCGTGGCCCGGACCTGGACCTCGTACCTCCCCGGGGTCAATGGCAGCGCCAGCTTCCATTGGTACCAGGTGTCCTTGGAGATCCCCGGGGCCAGCTCCGCCTCCTGCCATTCGCCGCGGTTGACCCGAAGCTCCACCTTGCCTATCCCGGTGTGCTGCGCCCAGGCAACGCCACCGAAGGCCACGTTCCCGGACCTAACGGAACGCCCGTCCCGGGGCACGTCGATGCGGGAGGAGGTCTTGATGGGGCCGAGCTCGGACCAGCCCCGGGGGGTCCAGTAGCCAACGTCGTCCGCGAAGCGTGTGACCTTGAGCTCCGTGACCCATTTGGTCGCCGAAACGTAGCCATAGAGGCCAGGCACCACGAGCCGGACCGGGAAGCCGTGCTCCAGCGGCAGCGGCTCTCCGTTCATCCCGACTGCCAGGAGCGCGTCCCGGCTGTCCGTGAGCACTTCCAGCGGCGTGCCGGCGGTCCAGCCGTCCGTGCTGCGGGAGAGGACCATGTCCGCCCCGGCTTTCGGCCCGGCCAGCGCCAGCAGTTCGCGGACCGGCCAGCCGAGCCAGCGGGCGTTGCCGATCAGGTCCCCGCCCACCTCGTTGGAGACGCAGGCGATGGTCACGTGCCGTTCGATCAGGGGTTTGGCCAGCAGTGCCGCGAAGTCCAGTTCAACCTCGCGATCCACCAGGCCGGTAACTTTCAGCGTCCACTGGCCCGGGTCCACCACCGGGACGCGCAGCGCGGTGTCGATCCGGTAGAAGTCTTTGTTGGGGGTGACCAGCGGGCCGATGCCGTCCAGCCGCAGCTCGGCGCCGGCCGGGACCGGGGGTGCGGGCGAGGCTGGGACGGGGAGCACGAGCTTGCTGCGCAGCTCACCGACGACGGCGGCAGCTCCCCTCAGGGTGGTGGCGAGCACCCCGGCAACGGCGGCGACGGCGGCCGTCCCGCCGAGCGTCTGCAGGAAGCGGCGCCGGGCGGGGCCTGACAAGGCGGGCTCCTGCGGGGCGGGCTGGTGCGGGACAGGGCTGTCACGCCACTCCCCCAGCCGCCGGATCAGCCAGCGCAGCAGCACCATACCCGCCACGGCTGCGAGCAGCGGGACCGGGATCGCATTCGCGGTCTGTCCGGTGCGGCCCAGCACGGCCACAAGGCCCACCACGCCGAAGACGGCGATGATGGCCACGCCGGCGAAGCGGCGACGGCGCTCCACTATTCCGGCCACGGCCGCCAGCGCAGCGATGACCAGGGCCATGCCGCACAACAGCGCGATCTTGTCGGCGGTGCCGAACAAGGCGATGGCCCAGTCCTTGACCGCCTGCGGGACGGCGTCGATCACAGCGCCCCCTACGGCAGTCACGGGCGAGATGGAGGGGCTCACGATCCCGGCGGCAAGTTCGCCCAGGGCCACGCCCGCGCCGACGGCGACGACGCCGGAAGCCGCGGCCCACCGGCTCCGTTGCCGGCCGGCCGTGCTTCGGGCGGGGTCCGGCCGCCCGGGCCGTGGGGGCGGCTGTGTGGCGTCAGCCGCTGTTTCCGGCGAGCTCTGCGAGGTCTTCATCCCTCCAGCATAGGTTCGCCGGCGGTCCGGGGCACCGCGAAGACACCCTGGCGCAAACCAGCCGAATCCCGTCACTCAACGGTAGGCATGCCGGGGCCGAGGTGGCGTAGCCTGACTTTATGAGTGTTCACCTTGGCATGCCCCAGCCCCGTGCGGATGACAGCCCCGGCGCGGGCACATCCGGGCCGCAACTGCCCGGACGTCCGGCCGCTCTGGCCCCCGGGCTGGTGGACCGCTATGGCCGCCGCGCCACAGACATGCGGCTGTCGCTGACGGACAAATGCAATCTGCGCTGCACTTACTGCATGCCGGCCGAAGGCCTGGAATGGCTCTCCAAGCAGGCCGTGATGTCCGCGGCGGAAATCGTCCGGATCGTGCGGATCGGAGTCGATATGCTGGGCGTGCGCGAACTGCGGCTGACCGGCGGGGAACCCCTGGTCCGCGCCGACCTGCTGGCCATTATTTCCGCACTCCGCGAGGCCCACCCGGATCTGCCGATCTCCATGACCACCAACGCCGTCGGCCTGGACAAAAAGGCCGCCGGGCTGAAAGCCGCCGGACTCTCCCGGATCAACGTCTCGCTGGACTCACTCCACGAGGAGACCTTCGCGAAGCTGACCCGGCGCCCCTTCCTCAACAAAGTGCTGGCAGGCGTGGACGCCGCCTGGGCCGCCGGCCTGGGCCCCGTAAAGCTCAACGCCGTGCTGATGCGCGGCATCAACGACGTCGAGTCCCCCGCCCTGCTGGCCTGGGCACTGGACCGCGGCTACGAGCTGCGCTTCATCGAGCAGATGCCGCTCGACGCCGACCACGGCTGGACCCGCCGGAACATGATCACCGCCGCGGAAATCCGTGAGCTGCTCTCCGTCGATTACGTGCTCAGCACCGATCCGAGGGACCGCGACGGCGCCCCGGCGGAACGCTTCGAGGTCCGGGCCCGCGTGCCCGGCACGGCCGAGGCTACCGGTCCGGTGCTCGGAACCGTTGGGATCATCGCCTCCGTGACCGAGCCGTTCTGCTCCGATTGCCGCCGCACGCGCATCACGGCCGAAGGCAAGATCATGAGCTGCCTGTTCTCCCGCGAGGAAGTCGACCTGCTGGGGCTGCTCCGTGAGGGCGCCAGCGACGAACAGCTCGCCGAGCGCTGGCAGGATGCCATGTGGATCAAGCCCAAGGCCCACGGTATGGACCACGTCGGACTGGACGCTCCGGACTTCGTCCAGCCGGACCGCAGCATGAGCGCCATTGGAGGCTGAACCACCTGTGAACGTACGTTACTTCGCTGCCGCGCGCGCTGCCGCCGGCGTCGACGAGGAGCGCTTTGAGCTCCCCGCGGACGCCACCGTCAACTCGCTGCTCGAGGCGATCCTCGCCGTCGAGCGCCCGGAACCCCCGGCGGGGACGCCGCCGCTGGCGCGGCTGCTGTCCCGGAGCAGCTTCCTGCTCAACGAAGTGGCCGTAAGGAACCGTTCGGCGGTGCTGAAGCCGGACGACGTCGTAGACGTGCTGCCGCCGTTCGCCGGCGGTTAGGCACCGCTTGCGCTATCACTTGCGGCGGCCAACCCGGGGTCTAAAGGCCCGGGAGTGATAGCGCAACCCCATGACACGCGCGCGGCACTGCTCACGCGCGGGCGGCGGTGTTCCCGGCCACTCGCCGGCAGACCGAGGTCATAAAAGGTGTGAATTCGCTCGCGGACCCCAGCCGGAGTCCGGCGCTGTGCGTCAGCACGCCGTCGTCCACCCGGAAGGTGTTCCGCGCGGTGCCGCGGTCGCTGCGCCGCTCCATGGTGAGGGTGCCATCGCGCCAGCTGGCGCGCGCGGCCGCCTCCGGGGGCAGGCCCCTGCTGTTGACGTGGTAAAAGAAGGTGTCCGGGCGGCCGGGGTCCGGGGTGAAGACGCCGTGGCCCTCGGAGCGGGTGCCGTCGGCCTCCGTGTGCCGGTAACTGTGGGTTACGGCCAGCCCGGCGGCTGCGCGGGCGAAGGTCAGTTCGACGGCGGCAACACGTGCCGGTCCCCAGGGCGTCGCCTCCCACTGTGTGGTTCCCGCCCAGTACCCCAGAAAGGCCTCAAGCGCCCCGTGTGCGCTGCCTGGCAGCGGCCGGTCCATCTGTTCCTCCCATGTGGAGTCCTCCCGAGTGAGCCCGTCCTTATCATCACGCGGCGCCGCCGGCCGTGTCTAGGCCCGGCTCAGAGGCCGAAGGTCTCGGTTTCCTCAAAAGGGCCCACCACAGTAACGGTCCGCGGGGCGGCCGCGAGTTCGCGGGCCAACTCCTGGACCTCGGCCGCGGTCACGGCTTTGATCTGGCGCAGCGTCTCGTCGATGTCCTGATACTCGCCGGAGACCAGCTCGGCGCGGCCCAGCCGGGACATCCGGGATCCGGTGTCCTCGAGGGCCAACACGATCCCGCCGCAGAGCTGCCCGACGGCCTTGCGGAGCTCCTCGTCGGAGATGCCGCCCCCGGCCAGGTGGTCCAGCTCGGCGCCGAGGAGTTCCAGGACCTGGCGGACCTTCGACGGCGTGCAGCCGGCGTACATGCCGAAGTAGCCGGCGTCGGCATAGGAGGACGCAAAAGAGTAGGTCGAGTAGACGAGTCCGCGCTTCTCCCGGATTTCCTGGAAGAGCCGGGAGGACATGCCCCCGCCGAGGACGGCGTTGAGCACGCTCATGACGAAGCGGCGCTCATCGGTCGCGACGATCGTGGGGCAGCCCATGATGATGTTGGCCTGTTCCACGGGACGCTTGACCACGTGCAGCCCGGCCGTTCCGGTGATGTCCGCCCGCTCGGTGGAACGCCGCTGCACCGGGGTGGCGTCCGCTTCCAGGGTCCAGCCGGCGGAGTGCAGGGCATCCACCACAAGTCCGCAGACGACGTCGTGGTCCAGCCCGCCTGCGGCGGTGATGACCAGCTCGTCGGGCCGGTAGTAGCGGCGGTAGTGGTCCCAGACCGAGTCGCGGGCGACGGCGCGGATGGCATCCGGGGTGCCGCCGATCGGCCGGCCGAGCGGGTGGGTGCCGAGGACCGCGGCGACGAAGTGCTCGTGGGCTACATCGGTGGGATCGTCGCTGTCCATCGCGATTTCCTCGAGGATGACGTCGCGTTCCTGCTCCATCTCCCGCGGGTCCAGCACGGCGCCGGTGATCATGTCCGCAATGACGTCTATGGCCATGGGAAGGTCGGTGTCCAGCACACGGGCGAAGTAGCAGGTGCTTTCCTTGGCGGTGGCCGCGTTGGACTCCCCGCCCACCTCGTCGAAGGCCGAGGCGATCTCCAGCGCAGTGCGGCGCTGGGTGCCCTTGAACAACAGGTGTTCCAGGAAGTGGGTGGATCCGTGCTGGCCCGGCGCCTCGTCGCGGGAGCCGACGGCCACCCAGAAGCCGATGGTGGCCGAGCGCTGGCCCGGCATCGCCTCGGTCAGGACGCGGACGCCGCCCGGCAGGACCGAGCGGCGCACCTCGGAGCCGCCGTCGGCGCCGTGGATCAGGGTGTCAGTGTGCTGGTTCTGCTCAAGCGGCAGGGGGACGACAGTCATCGAGGCCTTTCAGTAAAAAACGTGCGAAATCTGCCTGCAATCGTACCTTTAACGGCGGCGGGGCCGGTCTTAACAGCGGGGCCGGTCTTAACGGCGGCGGGGCCGGTGGATGATCCACCGGCCCCTCCGCTTGAGTCGGGAAGACTACTCTGCGGGCTCCAGGGAGACCTCAGCGTCGTCTGCGTTCTCAGAGTCTGCCCCGTCAGCCACAACGGGAGACAGAGAGAGCTTGCCGCGGTCATCGATCTTGGTGATTTCCACCTGGATCTTCTGGCCGACGGAGACGACGTCATCGACGTTGTCCACGCGCTTGCCGCCGGCGATCTTGCGCAGCTCGGAGATGTGCAGGAGGCCGTCCTTGCCCGGAGTCAGGGAAACGAAGGCGCCGAAGGTGGTGGTCTTGACAACCGTGCCCAGGTAGCGCTCGCCGATTTCCGGGATCTGCGGGTTGGCGATGGCGTTGATCGCGGACCGTGCTGCGTCGGCAGACGGGCCGTTCGTGGCGCCAATGTAGACCGTGCCGTCATCCTCGATCGAGATGTCGGCTCCGGTGTCTTCCTGGATCTGGTTGATCATCTTGCCCTTCGGGCCGATAACCTCGCCGATCTTGTCTATCGGGATCTTGACCGCGATGACGCGCGGCGCGAACTCGGAGAGCTCGTCCGGGGTGTCGATCGCGGAGTTCAGGACGTCCAGGATGTGCAGGCGCGCTTCGCGGGCCTGCTTCAGGGCTGCTGCCAGGACCGAGGCGGGGATGCCGTCGAGCTTGGTGTCCAGCTGGATGGCCGTGACGAACTCGGAGGTGCCGGCAACCTTGAAGTCCATGTCACCGAAGGCATCTTCGGCGCCGAGGATGTCGGTCAGGGCGGCGTAGCGGGTCTGGCCGTCCACCTGGTCGGAAACCAGGCCCATGGCGATACCGGCAACGGCTGCCTTCAGCGGCACACCTGCATTGAGCAGGGACAGCGTGGAGGCGCAGACGGAACCCATCGACGTCGAACCGTTGGAGCTGAGGGCCTCAGACACCTGGCGGATGGCGTAAGGGAATTCCTCGCGGGACGGCAGCACCGGCATGATGGCGCGCTCTGCGAGGGCACCGTGGCCGATTTCGCGGCGCTTCGGCGAACCGACGCGGCCGGTCTCGCCCGTGGAGTACGGCGGGAAGTTGTAGTTGTGCATGTAGCGCTTGCGCGTCACGGGAGACAGCGAGTCGATCTGCTGTTCCATCTTGAGCATGTTCAACGTGGTGACACCCATGATCTGGGTCTCGCCGCGTTCGAAGATGGCCGAGCCGTGGACGCGGGGCAGAACCTCAACCTCGGCGGTGAGCTGGCGGATGTCCGTCAGGCCGCGGCCGTCGATGCGGATCTGGTCCGTCAGGATGCGCTGGCGCACAACATGCTTGGTGACCGAGCGGAACGCTGCGGACAGCTCCTTCTCGCGGCCTTCGAACTGGCCGGCCAGGGAAGAGGTGACATCGTCCTTGAGCGCGTCGGAGGCCGTGTCGCGTTCCTGCTTGTCGGCAATCTGGAAGACAGCGGCCAGCTTCTCGGCGGCAGCGGACTCGACGGCGGCGTAGACGTCGTCCTGGTAGTCCAGGAAGACCGGGAACTCAACGGTCGGCTTGGCGGCGCGGGCAGCCAGGTCGGACTGAGCGTCACAAAGAGCCTTGATAAACGGCTTGGCGGCCTCGAGGCCCTCCGACACAACCTCTTCGGTCGGGGCGGTGGCGCCCTGTTCCTTAATGAGGTTCCAGGAGTTGTCCGTGGCTTCGGCTTCAACCATCATGATGGCGACGTCGTCGTTCTTGACGCGGCCGGCAACCACCATGTTGAAGACGGCGTTCTCGAGCTGGGAGTGCTTCGGGAAAGCGACCCACTGCGAACCGTGCTCGTCGGCGATCAGGGCAACGCGGACGCCGCCGATCGGGCCGGAGAACGGCAGGCCGGAGAGCTGGGTGGACATCGAGGAAGCGTTGATCGCTACGACGTCGTACAGCTCATCCGGGTTGATGGACAGCACGGTGACCACGATCTGGACCTCGTTGCGCAGGCCCTTGACGAAGGCCGGACGCAGCGGGCGGTCCATCAGGCGGCAGGCGAGGATCGCTTCCGTGGACGGGCGGCCTTCACGTCGGAAGAATGAGCCCGGGATGCGGCCTGCGGCGTACATACGCTCTTCGACGTCGACGGTCAGCGGGAAGAAGTCGAACCCTTCACGCGGGTGTTTGCCGGCGGTGGTGGCGGACAGCAGCGCGGTCTCCTCGTCGAGGTAGACCATCGAAGCCCCGGCTGCCTGCTTGGCAAGACGGCCGGTTTCAAAGCGGATTACACGCTTGCCGAAGCGGCCATTGTCAATGACTGCTTCTGAGAACTGGATTTCGGGACCCTCCATAGAGAGTCACCTCCGTTTCATGGTTCACGGAGTCCAGCCGCATCAACCCAGTCCAGCATCTGTCTGCTGGCCTGCACTGCACCCGGTCATCGATCGAGACCCACGGGCCTGGGCTTCGTTCCTTGAAGCCGTTCCCGGGAGTCACTACCGAGGACCGCGAATGCGTGATGCGGTTGATCCTCCTGTTGAGTTTTGTTTGAAGAAGGCGGCCCCTTCCGTCACGGAAGGGGCCGCCCCTTGAAGCTGACTAGCGGCGCAGGCCGAGGCGCTCGATGAGCGCACGGTAGCGGGTGATGTCAGTGTTCTTGAGGTAGGTCAGCATGCGCTTGCGACGACCAACCATGGCCAGCAGACCGCGCTGGGTGTGGTAATCGTGCTTGTGCACCTTCATGTGCTCAGTGAGATCCTTGATCCGCTGAGTCAGGACCGCAACCTGGACCTCCGGCGAACCGGTGTCGGCCTCGGACGTTGCGAAATCCTGGATGATGGACGTCTTTACAGCGGCTTCAAGTGCCACGATAACTCCTAGAGATGTGCCGTGAGGCCCGGGTCAGTAACTCACTGCCGGGAGTGCCGCGCCGGTATTCCTCCTCCGAAGAAGGGGTTTCCCGTACACAACGGGAGCCAGCCGCCACGGACTGCAGCCGGATCCAACGTTGAGTTTACCGGCATGCCGCCAATCTTGTCGAAACGGCTGCTCCTGCTACTGCGCGGGAGTGCCGTTGTCCAGCCGTTCGCGGATGGCGGCAACGCCCCGATAGAGCTCGCCGAATGATGTACTGAGCGGCGAGAGTCCGATCCGGATGCCCTGCGGCGCCCGGAAATCCGGAATGACGTCCTGCTCCCACAGCGCCGCAGTCATCTCCCGGAACGCGGGGTGGTCCACCGTGACGTGGCTGCCGCGCAGCTCCGGGTCCCGCGGCGTGGAGAGCGTCACGCCCGCCGGGGCGAGCCAGGCGTCATGGAGTTCGACGGCGAACGCAGTCAGCAGCCGCGACTTTTCCCGGACCGCGGCCATACCTGCCTCCTCGAGCAGGTCCAGCGTGCCGCGCATGGCGAGCATCCCGAAGATGGCCGGGGTGCCGCTGAGGAAGCCGCGGATGCCTGCGGCAGCTTCATAGCCGGGCCCCATCTCGAAGGCGTCCTTACGGCCTATCCAGCCCCAGATCGGCTGCTGCAGGCCGGCCAGGTGACGGGCATTGATATAGGCGAACGCGGGCGAGCCCGGTCCCCCGTTGAGATACTTGTAGGTGCAGCCGGCGGCGAAGTCGACGCCGGCGGCGTCCAGTCCGATCTCCACCGACCCGGCGGAATGGCACAGGTCCCACACCACCAGTGCGCCGGCGTCGTGCACGGCGGCGGTGATCCCGGGCAGGTCCGCGAGGAAGCCGGAGCGGTAGGCGATCTGGCTCAGGACCACGACGGCGGTGGCCGGGCCGGTGGCGGCCCGCACCTGGTCGACCGTGGCGCCGGAGGCGGGATCGGCGTCGATCCAGCGCAGCGTCAGGCCCTCTTCGCGGGCGATGCCCTCGACCAGGTAGCGGTCGGTGGGGAAATTCTCCGTATCCAGCACGATTTCGGAGCGGGCAGGGTCCGTCACGGCGGCCAGCGCGGCCCGGATCAGCTTGTAGAGCACCACCGTGGTGGAGTCCGCGATGATGGTCTGCCCCGGCGCGGCCCCGAGGACCGCCCGGCCGAGCTGGTCGCCGATGACCTGCGGGAGTTCGAGCCATTCCTCGTCCCAGCCGCGGATCAACCGGCCGCCCCAGCTGTCCCGGACGAAGCTGCTGACGTCGGTGACGGTGCGCTTGAGCGGCCGGCCGAGGGAATTGCCGTCCAGGTAGGACAGCTCCGTGTCGGTGCCGATGAAGTGGTCGCGGTAGGCGGCGAGCGGATCGGCGGCGTCGAGTTCGCGGGCGCGCTCCAGCAGGACGGTGTCGTTGCCGGCCGTGGCCTCTGCCGCGGGCCCCGCCGTTTGCGGGCTCAGGGCGCTCACCGGCCGATCTCCGTCCGGACGGCGAAGAGTTCGGGGAAGAACGTCAGCTCGAGGGCCTTCTGCAGGAAGGCGGCGCCGCTGGAGCCGCCGGTGCCGGGCTTCATCCCGATGGTGCGCTGCACCGTGCGCAGGTGGCGGAAGCGCCAGAGCTGGAAGTTGTCCTCGAGGTCCACCAGTTCCTCGCAGGCCTCGTAGGCGCCCCAGTTATCGGCCGCGTTCTCGTAGATGTACTTGAAGACCGGGACCAGTTCGGGGCAGAACTCGTGCGCCTTGGTGACGTCGCGCTCCAGCAGGGACGCGGGGATGTCGAAGCCCCGGCGCTTGAGGTAGGCCAGGAATTCGTCGTAAATACTCGGCGATTCGAGGAGTTCCAGCAGCATCGAATGGGCTTCTGGGTCGGAGTCGAACACCGGGAGCATCGCGGGGTTTTTGTTGCCGAGCAGGAATTCCACCGCGCGGTACTGGCTGGACTGGAAGCCGGAGGAGTTGCCGAGGAAGTCGCGGAACTGTGAGTACTCGGTGGGGGTGAGCGTGGCGAGCACGGACCACTGTTCGGTCAGGGTTTTCTGGATGTGCTTGACCCGGGCGATCGCCTTCAACGCGGAGCCGAGATCGTCCGAGCGGAGCCAGGCGGCGGCGCTGCGGAGCTCGTGCAGCACCAGTTTCAGCCAGAGCTCCGTGGTCTGGTGCTGGATGATGAACAGCATCTCATCGTGGTGCTCGGGGGCGCTGACCGGCTGCTGCGCGCTCAGCAGCGTCGGCAGCTGCAGGTAAGTCGCATAGCTCATCCGGGAACTGAAGTCACGGACAATGTCCCTATCCAGCTCCCTTGTGTTTTTCTCGATCGTCACGTCTCTTGCCTTCCTTGCCAACTGACTGTGAATCTACCCTTGAATTGGCCGGTCCACCCGCTGCCGGAGCGGCTCTCGGTCCGCAGCCCGGCCGCGGGTTAACGCCCCGGAATCAGCGTGCAAATCCAGTGTGCGAAGTTAAGGGGCGAACAGGATTTCATGGGTCTGGACCACGTCCAGGCGCATCTGATCCACCAACGCTTCAGGGCCACGGTACGCCACCATCCCCCGCAGCCGGACGACGAATTCCACTACTACTGTCTGGCCGTACAGATCGAAGTCCTCCACGGCCTCTTCCGGGCGGTCGATCACGTGGGCCTCCACCTGCCGGCTGACGCCGCCGAAGGTCGGGTTGGAGCCGACCGAAATGGCGGCGGGCCAGCGGGTTCCGGCTTGGTCCACGAGCCAGCCCGCGTAGATTCCGTCCGCCGGAATGTAGCCGCTGGCCTGCGGCCCGAGGTTGGCGGTGGGGAACCCGAGATCGCGGCCGCGAGCGGCGCCGTGCACCACTTCGCCGCGCATCCGGTGCGGCCGCCCGAGGACGGCGGCGGCGGTGGCGACGTCGCCCTCCCGCAGTGCCTCCCGCACCCAGGTGGAGGAGCAGCGCCGGTCCTTGCCGGCGTCGTCGTTCTGTTGTTCCTGTGGATCTTCGTGTGGATCACGGTGGACGGGGAAGCCCTCGGAGCCAAACTCGCTGATGACCAGCACCTCGAAGCCGAGCTTCTTGCCGAGCCCCTGCATGGTGCTGAGATCCCCGGAGTTGCCGCGGCCGAAGCGGGCGTCGTGGCCGATCACGACGTGGCTGGCCTTGAGGCGTCCGACGAGGATGTCGGCGACGAATTCTTCAGGGGTGAGGCTGGCCAGCTCCAGTGAGTACTTCATCACGAGCACGGCGTCGAGGCCTACTTCGCCGAGTGCCACGAGTTTGTCTTCCAGGCCCATGATCAGTTCAGGGGCGGACTCGGGGCGGTGGACCTGGGCCGGGTGCGGATCGAAGGTGATGGCGACGGTGCGGGCGTGGTTCAGGCGGGCGATGCGGATGAGTTGCGAGAGCACCTGCTGGTGGCCGCGGTGCACGCCGTCGAAGTTGCCAAACGTGACGACGGAGGGACCGAAGTCCGCCGGGACCTCGGACGGATCGTTCCAGATGTGGACCATCAACCTCGCCTTTTGCTTCCTGCCATGAGCTCCTCCGGAGAAACGCGCCGGCTCCGGAACTCTCTAAGATTACCTGCTAACGCGGCGCGCCTCCGACGGCGCCCCCTCGCTGGAGTCAGCGCTCGGCCAGCACCAGGACGGGCTGCCGGAGGGAGGGGTCGTGTTCCGCAGGCGGCGCCGCGGACGGCGCTGCGCGCTGCCGCCGGTGGCGCCGGTGGCGCCGGGGATGGTCGCTGGCGCCGGTGGCGCTGGGGATGGCGGGATGAGCGGGCTGGGCGGGCCTGGCGGGATGAGGGAGCTGGTAGGGTCAACCCATCCGCGCCGGAGACCGCCGGACGGGAACAATCTTGGGGGACATCATCTCGCGCTTCACCACTAGAGGCCCGCAGTTGGCCACTGTCTGTTTGATGCTCGCTGCGGGAATGTCGTTGAGCGCCTGCGGCGGTGCGGCAGAAGCGGCAGGAAACGCCGGGACGCCGTCGACATCCAGATCAACGTCCGCCGCGGAGTCCACAATGCCGTCGCCGGCGTCCGAAGCTGGCGGCTACGAGGGCTGGTGGAACGCTACGCCCGCCAACGGCAACCTCGCGGGATTCCGCCAGGAGACGGTGTCCGTCAACACGAGGACGAACACGGTGGTCGATGCTTTCAGCCGGAAGACCAACGACGCCGGGCGGCCCACCTTGATCTCCGATGTTCCCTACACCGTTGTCCCCGACCCTTCCTGGCCGGCAGACTCCGTGATCATCATCGATACAACGACTAACAAGGTGATCGAGAGCTTCCGCGTCGACCTCGACGGCGACCCAATCCGATAGCGTCGCCAACGGCGCGGGGGTGAAGGCGGCAGTGGTGACAGCGGAACGGTAGTCCCGCCAGTGTCGCAGGACGCCAGCCAGGATCGGCGGAAAGTAAGTGCCCGGGATGTTCCGCGCGAAGCACCGTGGCCGGTAGATGTCGGTGACAGAGCCCGTCTCGTCGCCCGGGCCCTTGGCAGCAAGGCACGCTCGGCCCCCCTTAAATCCCGTAGGGGTCGGAAGTCCAGCCCTACCTTGAGCGAAGCGACCCGCCGCCGCCGTCCGGTGAGAGGCTTTCGGACCGCCCGGACCCGGCATCCTTGGCAGATAGCACCGCGGGCCAGGCTTCGAGCTGGTCTGGAGGGCGGATCAGGACCGCGGGCGGCATCCCGGGCTCCAATCGCGGCCGCGAATTCCCGCTGATCCTCGACGGTGCGCTGCTGCAACCCGGGTGGCCAGCCAAAGTCGTCGTCCGCCGGGAACTCTGGCAGTCCGGTGACCTGAGCGTAAACGCGGGCGGCTGGCATTTTGCCGCTCCCGGTCACCCCGGAGAAGAGGACGCGGGTCAGTGCGGCCGGAGCTAGTTCCGGCGAGGTAGAGGCCGAACCGGCCCCGGGGTTGTGAGCGGCTTGCGGTACATATCGGCCGTGTCTGTTGAGTTCATGGACCGTCCCCCTTGATACGGTTCCATCCAGGTTCGACCCCTGGTGGACGACGGCGCTTCGCTAGCACCCGCCCCGCCCGGGCCGCGGGGCATACCAGTGTGCGACACTGATCCGATGTCAAAGTTCACCGTCTTAGCCTGAATCCACCGGTTGGGTTTGGGCCGGTCCGGCGTTTTAAACCGGAAATGCCCTTCTGATCAGGGAAAATAGGACTTGTCTGGAGTTCCGTTTTCGCCTTGCAGAGGAGCATTCCGTAGATGCAACTTTTCCATACCCCGTCGGCTATTTCCAGCGCTTTTGATGATCCGAATCTCGTGTCGGCCGCGGGGCTGGTCCCGGTCATGGGTCTGGCCGGGAAAACCGGGCTCGGGGAACTGGTCGATGAGCATCTGAAACTGCCGGACTATTTCGGTGCCAACGCGGGATTGAAGGTCACGGCCCTGGTCGCCGGGATGGTTGCCGGCGCCGATTCCATCGATGACATGGGACTGCTGCGCCACGGCGGGATGGGGAAACTGTTCAAGGGCACCTACGCG
>NZ_JAXCID010000015.1:0-89060 GCF_035985125.1 Arthrobacter sp. CG_A4
ACGCAGCGACTCGACAGCATCAGCGGAAATGGGCATACATCATGTTCCCACCCAAAAACCGATTAGTCGTACTTATTTATGGGCGTGTCCTTAGCCGACGGAACTTTGGGAAAGCTTCGGCAGGCGCGGCCAGCTGCGGCAGCCCCGGACGGACTGACCCCCGGATTGGACCCCAAACCCTGACAGCAGTGCTTAAACCAAAGAACCCCGGTCCTGAGACCGGGGTTCTTCGTGTATTCTGCGTGCGCGAGGGGGGATTTGAACCCCCACGCCCTTTCGGACACTGGCACCTGAAGCCAGCGCGTCTGCCGTTCCGCCACTCGCGCGCAACTTCTTTCACCTGGAATCAGGTCCGGTTCCCGAACCGCCATCCTCGTAAAAGCAGCGAGATTCAGCATAACGGACAACCTCAGGAAAACACCAATCGCGGCGCGTACCCGCCATCGATCCCCACTCCGCAAGCCTTCGAAGCGGCCCGGCCTGGCCCCTTCAAGGCCGCTGCCGGACCTCTCGCCGGGCCCCGCAGGCATGCCGGCCCGGCCGGTGTCACCGCATGTCAGGACCGGTCCGCAGCGACTTTTCCCTACGGAGTGGCGGAGCGCATTAAGGCCATTCCCAGCCTCGCCCAGTAGTATCTGATGTGGGAGTGCCCGTCTACGGCGGGCTGCTTCACATGTTGTAAACCGAGTTCCGGAACGAATGCTGCCCCGCAGCCGTCAGGAAAGGAGAAGGACCATGGGATTGCTGGACAAAGTCGAGCGCGGCATCGAAAAGGCCGTCCGCGGAGTCTTCTCTACCGGTTCTCGTGCCCAGGTTGAGCCGGTCGAGATCGCCAGCCACCTCCGCCGCGAAGTCGACAACAAGGCCATCACCATCGCCGCCGGCCGCACCCTGGCACCCAACGTCTTCGACGTTCTTCTCAGTGATGATGATTTCCAGCGGGCCCAGGAATGGGGCACACCGCTCGCGGAGGAACTGTGCGACGTTGTCATCAACCACGTGCGCAGCCAGGGCTACACGCTCCAGGGCCCCGTCCGGATCAGCTTCCGCCGTGACGAAGAACGCCGCGCCGGCGATTTCGAAATCAAGTCACGGACCGAGAAGGCCTCCGCCCCGGCACAGCCCGGCGCGCAGGGCACCATGCCGGCCGCCCCGACGCGCCAGCCGTCCCGCATGCAGCCGGTGCTGGACATCGACGGCCAGCGCTATTCCCTGAACGCCCCGTCCGTTGTGCTCGGGCGTTCCTCCGAAGCGGACATTCTTATTGACGACACCGGCGTTTCGCGCCGCCACCTGGAAATCCGCTCCGGCCCGGGCGCCGCGCAGGCCATCGACCTGGGTTCCACGAACGGCAGCTACGTCAACGGCCACAAGATCGTGGGGAGTTCAGAACTCACGGACGGCTCCACGATCACGATGGGACGGACCAAGATCATCTTCCGCCTTTTGCCCGCCAATCCAGGGGGCCGCCAGTGAGTGAACTGACTATCACCGCTCTGCGCTTCGGGTTCCTCCTGCTCCTCTGGGTGCTGATTTTCAGCATCGTCTCAGCCATGCGCCGGGACCTGATGATTGGACGCAAGGCGGCCGCCGGGGCCCCCACGGCACGCCAGATCCGCAAGAACCCGACGCTGGCCGAGCCGGCCGCGGCGCCGGTGAAGCAGCAGGCGCGCCAGCTCGTGGTGACCGAAGGCCCGCTCAAAGGCACCACCATCGCCCTGGCCGCGAGCCCCATCCTCCTCGGCCGCGCCCAGGAAGCCACGCTCGTCCTCGAGGATGACTACGCCTCGGGCCGCCACGCCCGCCTGTTTCCGCAGGGCAGCCGCTGGTTCGTTGAGGATCTCGGCTCCACCAACGGCACATATCTGGCAGACCAGCAGCTGAGCCGGGCCCTGCCCGTAGAGCTGGGTGTCCCCGTGAGAATCGGCAAGACGGTCATCGAATTGAGGCCGTAGCCATGGCTGCACCGGACCGTCCCGCAGACCAGGCAGCAGGACAAGGAGCCGCCCCGACGCGGCCGCTCATCATGCGTTACGCCGCGCGCTCGGACGTCGGCCGTGTTCGCGCCAAGAATGACGACTCGGCCTACGCGGGCCAGCACCTCGCTGTCGTAGCCGACGGCATGGGCGGCCACGCCGGGGGCGATGTGGCCTCGGCCGCGACCGTGCTGGACATGATCCATCTGGACCATGACAACTACGACGGCGACGCCGAAACCGTCCTCGCCGACGAGATCCAGACCGCCAACTCGCTGCTTTCCGAACTGGTCCACATCAACCCCAAGCTTGCGGGCATGGGCACCACGGTCACAGCGCTGCTCCTGGCCGACGGCAAGCTCCATTTCGCCCACATCGGAGATTCCCGCGCCTACCGGCTGCGCAACGGCGACTTCGAACAGGTCAGCGTGGACCACACGTTCGTTCAGCGCCTCATCGACGAGGGCCGGCTGCGCCCCGAAGAGGCGGAAACGCACCCGCACAAGAACGTCCTGATGCGCGTTCTGGGCGACGTCGACGCGAGCCCCGAGCTGGACCTCGACACCCTCGAGGTCCAGTCAGGTGAGCGCTGGCTGCTCTGCTCCGACGGCCTGAACTACGTCGCCGGACACGTCGTGGAGCGCACCGTCCGCGAGACCAAGAGCCTGCGCGACTGCGCCGAACGCCTGGTCGAACTCACCCTCGAAGCCGGCGCCCCGGACAATGTCACCGTTGTGTTGGTGGACATCGCCGAACAGACGCCCGACGACGTGCGGACCGCCGCCGTCGAAATCGTCGCGGCCCCATCTGCAGCGGCGAGCGTCACGGCCGTTATCGCGGCAGACAGGACCGCCGCAGCGTCCACAGATGCCGGCGCAGCGGACACCGGCAGCACCTTTGGCGCCCCCGCGGAGCCCGCCGATTCCCCGACGACCGATGACGGGACGCCGGCCGGGCGGGCGGCAGACAAGGGAACGGACACGAACGAGCCCGAGACGACCACCGACCCGCACCTCGGCGAGCATCTCTCGGCAGAAGTCCTCCGGGAGGAGCTCTCCGGCCGCCCGCACGAACTCGTGGGCGCCGCCGCCGCCGCAGCGGAATCGGGATCCATCCCGTCCATTGCCGGACGCACCGTCGCCCGACGGGCGGCCACGGTGCTTACCCACAAAGCGGAGCAGGTCACGGAGGAAGCCGGGGAGTACAAGCCGGCCCGGCGCCGCTGGCTCACGGTCTCCGTTGCGGCGGCCATCGTGGCGCTGCTGGCCGTTGGCCTGTGGCTCGGCTATGCCTGGACCCAAACGCGGTACTACATCGGCGAACAAGACCAGCACGTGGCGATCTTCAACGGGGTTTCCCAGCGACTGGGACCCATCCAGCTCTCCACCCTTGAAGCGGTGACCAAAATCCGGATGTCAGACCTCCCCGAATTCTCCCAGCAGCGCGTGCGCCAGACGGTCCCCGCGCGGGACCTCTACGACGCGCAGCGGATCGTGAAGAACCTTGAGCGGACCGGCACCACGGCACCCGCGGATGAATGCCTCACTCCCTCCCCTGCAGCCACCGCCACCGGGGCTAATCCCAGTCCCGGGGCCACCGGGACGGCCGCACCGTCGGCCGCTCCAACGCCCGCTCCGACGGCCGCTCCAACGACAGCCGCTCCCGGTTGCGAGGGGGACAAGTGACCACGATCGAGACCGCCCCCAAGCCGCGTCGGAACGTTGAACTCGTCCTGCTGGTGCTCGCACTCGTCGTCGGCATCGGTGCGCAGGCACTCGTTGGCGTGGACAAGCAGAAAGCCTTCGATACGGATTTCTGGTTCCAGTCGAGCCTGCTGGCCGCCGCAGCCCTGGCCTTCCACGTTGTGCTGCGCCTCCGGGCTAAATATGCCGACCCGGTAATACTTCCGCTTGTGGTGGCACTCAACGGCCTCGGCCTCGCCATGATCCACCGGCTTGACAGGGTGGGCGAAGACACCGGCAACAACCAGCTGCGCTGGACGCTGGTGGCAATGGCCGTCTCCATCGCCGTGATCTGGTTCCTCAAGGACCACAGGGTCCTCCGCCGTTTCACCTACATTTCACTGGCTGCCAGCGCGGTACTCCTGATTCTGCCGCTGGTCCCCGGCATCACCGCCGGTGAAATCCTGGGTGCGAGGGTATGGATCAGGTTCGGCTCCATGACCTTCCAGCCGGGCGAAATCGCCAAGATCACCCTCGCTATATTCTTTGCCGGGTATCTTTCCTCGAACCGTGACCTCATCCTGCTGGCCGGCAGGAAAATCGGGCCGGTCCAGTTCCCCCGGTTCAAGGACATGGGCCCTATGCTCGCGGCCTGGCTTGTGAGCATCGGCGTGCTGATCTTCCAGCGCGACCTGGGCTCCTCGATCCTGTTCTTCGGACTCTTCCTCGTGATGATCTACGTCGCCACCAGCCGCATCAGCTGGGTGATCATCGGCGTCGTTCTGATCGCCGCCGGCGGCTTTGTGGCCTCGCGGGCGTTCTCCCACGTGGCGCTGCGGATCGACGGCTGGATGAACGCCTTCACCGACGAAGTCTACGGACGCGAGTTCGGCGGCAGCCTGCAGATTGTCGAGGGCCTCTTCGGGATGGCCAACGGCGGACTGGTCGGCACGGGCTTCGGTCAGGGCCGTCCCAATCTGGTGCCCTTCGCCAACAGCGACATGATCATCGCTTCCTTCGGCGAGGAGCTTGGACTGATCGGGCTCTTCGCCATCGTCCTGATGTACCTGCTGCTCTTCACGCGCGGCTTCCGCGCCGCCCTGGGAACCCGCGACGCCTTCGGGAAACTGCTCGCGACCGGGCTCTCCTTCGCCATCGCACTGCAGTGCTTCGTGGTCATCGGCGGCGTCACCCGGCTCATCCCGCTTACCGGACTCACGACGCCGTTCCTCGCGGCCGGCGGGTCCTCGCTGTTGGCCAACTGGATCATCGTGGGTCTACTCCTGATGATCTCGCACACGGCACGGGGCCCCGTGGACACCACACCGCTGCCGCCCGGTCAGGTGCCGGATGCCGGCAAGGACACCCCTGCGGCGCCTTCGAGGCCCGCTTCCGCCGGCACCGGCCGGAACAGCCAGGCCGGCCGGAACAGTCCGGAAGCCCCCACCGAGGCGGTGAAGCAGCTGTGAACCAGGCCATTCGCAGTTCATGGATAGCCGCGATCACCATGTTTGCGCTGATCTTCGGGGCGCTCAGCTTCGTCCAGGTGATCGGTGCCGACGACCTCAAGGCTAATGCCTGGAACAAGCGCACCCTCCTGCAGAACTACTGCAACGACAGGGGCGCGATCATCGTCGGCGGCACCCCAGTGGCCGAGTCCGTTCCTGCCTCCGAGAGCTGCCAGTTCCAGCGCACCTACACCCAGCCGCAGTTGTACGCCGGGATCACCGGCTACTTCTCCAGGAGCTTCGGCCTGACGGGGCTGGAGAAGGCAATGAACCGGGAGCTCGAGGGGAGCTCGGACCAGCTCTTCCTGGACCGGATCGGCCAGCTCTTCCTGGGTAACCAGCCCAAGGGCGCCTCGGTGGAACTGACTCTCGACCCCAAGATCCAGAAGCTCGCCTACGACCTCATCCCCGACGGACAGCGAGGTTCAATCGTGGTGACGAACCCGAAGACCGGCGCCATCCTCGCGATGGTGTCCAAGCCGTCCTACGATCCCAACCTGATTGCCACCCAGGATACGGATGCCGAGGCCGCCAACATCAATGAACTCAACAAGGTCCCCGGGATCAACTTGAACCAGAACGTCAGTGGTCCCACCGGCGCCCTGCTGGCCCCCGGCTCGGTCTTCAAGCTCGTGGACACGGCGGCGGCGCTCAGCTCGGGCAAATACAACAAGGACAGTGTGTTGCCCAACCCGGCGGAAATGCCCTTCCCCGGCATCCAGTACAAACTCCCCAACTACGCCGGCGGCAACTGCTACACCCGGGATACGGCCACCTTCGCGTTTGCGCTGCAGCAGTCGTGCAACACTCCCTTCGCCAGCATCGCCCTGGATCTGGGCGAGAAGGCGATCGCCGATCAGTCGGAGAAATTCGGTTTCGGCCAGGAGATTGGCGACCAGCTGAAGCTGGAAGCCGCCACAAAGGCCTTCCCCACGGACCTCGACGACGCCTCGCTGGCCCAGTCGGCGATCGGCCAGCGTGATGTCCGGGCCACCCCGCTCCAGATCAACCAAATGACGTCCGCGATCGCCAACGGCGGAGTCCAGCTGCAGCCTAACTTGATCAAGGCCGTACGCTCCCCTGACCTGCGGACCATCAGCGAGCCGAAACCCCGGACCCTGCGGACCTCCACGACGCCGGAGATTGCGCGGCAGATCAACGAGTGGATGGTCAGTGTGGTCACCGACGGCATCGCCCGCGGGGCTGCCGTACCCGGGCTCAAGGTAGCCGGCAAGACCGGCACCGCGGAGCTCGGCAACGGTCTGAACAACTCATGGTTTACCGGGTTCGCCCCGGCGAATGACCCGCAAGTGGCTGTCACCATCGTCATGGAAGGCGTAGACATCACCACCGGCGCGCAGCTAACCAGTCCGAACGCGAAGAAGATTTTTGAGGCGGTGTTGAACAAGTGAGGCCTACATCGGGAATCACCCTCGGCGGCAGATTCCAGCTGACCACACGCATTGCGATCGGCGGCATGGGAGAGGTCTGGAAGGCCAAGGACCTGATACTGGGTCGCATCGTGGCCATCAAGGTGCTCAAGGAGGAGTACACCGGCGACCCCGGCTTCCTCCAGCGCTTCCGGGCCGAGGCGCGCCACACCGCGCTCCTGAACCACGTGGGAATCGCCAACGTCTTTGACTACGGCGAGGAAGAAGGCTCCGCCTACCTCGTGATGGAACTGGTTCCGGGCCAGCCGCTGAGCAGCATCATCGAACACGAACAGGTGCTCTCCCCGGACCGGACCCTGTCGATGATCGCGCAGACTGCACGGGCCCTCTCGGTCGCCCACAAGCAGGGTCTGGTGCACCGTGACGTCAAACCGGGCAACCTGCTCATCACCCCGGACGGCCGCGTCAAGGTCACCGACTTCGGCATCGCCCGCCTGGCGGACCAGGTTCCGCTGACCCAGACCGGACAAGTCATGGGCACGGCCCAGTATCTGGCCCCGGAGCAGGCCACCGGTCAGCTCGCCACCGGCGCCTCGGACATCTACGCGCTTGGCGTGATCGGCTACGAGTGCCTCACCGGCCACCGGCCATTCTCCGGCGAATCCCAGATCGCCATCGCGCTGGCACAGGTCAACGACGCCCCGCCGCCGCTTCCGGAAACCCTGCCCAGGCCCGTCCGTGCCCTGCTGATGTCGATGCTGGCGAAGGATCCGAAGAACCGCCCGGCCGACGCCCTTAAGCTCTCCGAGGCAGCCGAAGCCATCCGCAACGGCGACATCCCTGCGGCCCACGCCGCCGTCCCCGGCATGCTGCTCTACGAGGCGGCACCCGGCGCCGTCACGGCGCCGGTGGACATCCCCACCGCGGCTACGGGGGTGATCGGCGCGGCAGACCGTTCGACGTCGGCCACCTCCGCACTTCCTGTGGTCGGCGCCGCCGGCGCAGGTGCTGCCGCAGGTCTGGCTGCCGGCGCCGGCGCCACCGGTGCGAGCAACACCCTCTCCCGTGCCGACGCCCTCGCGGCGGAACGCAACTGGGAGCAAGAGGACGACGACTACGACGAGCCGGTGGATGAGCCGCAGCGCCGCGGCCGGAGTCCCTGGACGTGGCCGCTGATCGCCCTGATCCTGCTGGTGCTCTTTTCCCTCGTGGGCGTGGTCCTGACCCAGGCCGGAATCCTCTTCCCGCCGCAGTCGCCGGCCAGCAGCAGCGCCGTATCGACGAGTGCCTCGTCAAGCGCCTCGTCAATCACTACGTCGAGCAGCACCAGCGCCCCACCCACGTCCAAGAGCCCCAGCCCCACCAGCAGCTCCGCGACGCCCACCCAGTCCACCCCGCCGGCGATCGTCTTGGTTCCGGAGGCCTATCTGGGCCTGCCCTTCACCGAAGTCCGCGGAAAGCTGATCGGAATGAAGCTGCAAGTCACCGGCGCGGAGGTCTTCGACAACGCGACTCCTGGAACTGTCACAAATATTGACCCTTCGGGACAGGTGCAGCCCGGGCAGACCATCACGGTGACGTACTCCAAGGGACCGGAGTCCGTCCCGGTCCCGCCTATCCAGTCCGGTGCCAGCGAAACTGCAGTGCAGCAGGCCATCCAGAACGCCGGCTTCCGCTGGGCAAAGGGGGATCCCGTCGATCCCACGTCCAATAAGGAGCCCGCCGGCACCTTTGTCAGCTCAGAGCCTGCTTCCGGGGCCAAAGCCCCGGCCGGATCCTTGGTGACGTATCACCTGGCCAAGGCCCCGGCTCCGGCCGCCGGCCCCCTGCCGGACTGCAAGGCAACCGAGAAACCCGGGACCCCGCCCACCTGCAAGGCCACCCCGTAGGTCATGATGACTAATTCACCCCGCACACCGTCACACCGGGAGGACCGCCGCCCCGTGAACACCCAGCGCGTCCTCAGTGGGCGCTACGAGCTGGGCGAACTGATCGGCCGCGGCGGCATGGCGGACGTGTTCCGCGGTACGGACACACGTCTGGGGCGCACCGTCGCGGTGAAGCTGCTGCGCCCGGACCTGGCCAGGGACCCGCAGTTCCAGGCGAGGTTCAAACGCGAGGCGCAGGCCGTCGCCGCGCTCAACCACCCCTCCATTGTCGCCATCTTCGACACCGGAGACCATGCCGTACCCGGCGACCACGAGGACACTGTCCGGGTGCCCTACATTGTGATGGAGTTCGTGCCCGGGAAGACCATCCGCGAGCTCATCCGGGCCAAGGAAATCGCGATCGATCAGGCGATCGACTTCACCCTGGGTGTCCTTTCCGCGCTCGACTACAGCCACAAGGCCGGAATCGTCCACCGCGACATCAAACCGGCCAACGTGATGTTCTGCCCGGACGCCAACAGCATCAAAGTCATGGACTTCGGCATCGCCCGGGCTATGGCGGACTCAGGTGCCACCATGACGCAGACCCAGGCGGTGGTGGGCACCGCCCAGTACCTGTCACCTGAGCAGGCCCGCGGCGAGACCGTGGATGCCCGCAGCGATCTCTATTCGGCCGGCTGCCTGCTGTACGAGATGCTGACCGGCCGCCCTCCGTTTGTCGGGGACAGCCCGGTGTCTGTGGCCTACCAGCATGTCCGGGAGATCCCGGAGCTTGCCAGCAGCCTGAACCCGGACATCTCAGAAGCCCTGGACAGTGTCCTGATGAAGGCGTTGCAGAAGAACCGGGCGGACCGTTTTCAGGATGCCGCAGCCTTCCGTCGGGCGCTCCGGGCCGCGCGCAGCGGCGTCGGCGTTGCGCCTCTCGCCGCCAGTGAGGCGCCGACCGACCCGAACGACCACGTTCCGGCGTCGGACGGCACACCGACAGCCGCTTTCACCATGACCGGGGCGAAGTTCCTTGACGAGTCACCGGGCGGCAGGCTCCGGCCTTCCCCGGAAGCCCTGGGTGACCACAATGCCCCTCCGGTCCAAAGCTATGGCGTCTCGGACTCGGGCAGCCTGCCCTTGGTCCTCCCGGCCGGACGCGAGCGTACCCCGCGTCAGTTGTCTCGCCGTCGGACCTGGATTACTACCCTCGCCATCCTCACGGTCCTGGTCTTGACCGGCGGCGGTCTGTGGCTCTACAACATGATGAACCAGGCCCCGCCGCCGGTAGCCAAAGTTCTGGTTCCAACGGTGACGTCACTTACGGAGTCCGAGGCACTGCAGAAGCTCTACAACGTTGGGCTCAAACCCCAGCTCAACCGGATGCAGGACGAAACCATCGGCAAGGGCAGCGCGATCGGCACGGCGCCGTCCGCGGGCAGTTCCCTGGACCCAAATTCGGCCATCACGCTCAACATCTCCGACGGTCCAAGCGTCGTCACCATCCCCGCGGACCTGCCCGGCCGGACGGAGGCAGCTGCGCGCGATGTCCTCCGCCAGAAGGGCCTCACCGGTGCGCCGGGGACCACCATGTCCAACAGCCCCACGGTGCCGGCCGGGCTGGTGATCTCCACGAACCCCGCGCCGGGCCAGAATGTGGCCGTCGGCAGCACGGTGGAGCTCATCGTCTCCACCGGAAAAGTAGCCGTTCCGCAGCTCATCGGCAGGCCACAGGCTGAGGCGGAAGCAGCCCTGAAGGAGCTCGGGCTGGTCCTCAAGGTCACGGAAGTCGAGAATTCGCAGGTGGAACCGGGGAAGGTCACGGGCCAGAGCGACGCTGCGGGCGCCCAGGTCGAGCAGGGAAAGACCATCACCGTCACGGTGGCCAAGGCCCCGGTACCCCCGCCGACACCAACACCGAGCCGAACACCGACCCCTTCGCCGACCCCCAGCAAGTAGGGGCTTGTCGCTGGCCTCAGTGCTTGATCAGCGGGCTAAGTTCCGATGCCCGCCGGGCGGCGCCGGCCATTCCCAAAGATTCGAGCCAGTTGCCGAGCATCTGGTAGCCGCCCTCGGTCAGCACGGACTCCGGATGGAATTGCACTCCGCACAGTGGTGCGGTGCGGTGCTGCAGCCCCATCACGACGCCGGTCGCCGTCTCGGCAGTGACCTCCAGGATCTCCGGGATGCTCTCCCGGACGGCCGACAGGGAGTGATAGCGGGTAGCGGTGAAGGGGGAAGGGAGGCCGGCGAAAAGGCCGGTCCCGCGATGTTCCACGAGCGAGGTCTTGCCGTGCATAAGCTCCGGGGCATGGGTGACTGTTCCGCCGTAGGCTTCGGCCAGAGCCTGGTGCCCCAGGCATACGCCGAGCATCGGCGTGTCGTGGCTGCCGCACCACTTGATCAGATCGATGCAGATCCCGGCCCCGGCGGGAGTTCCCGGGCCCGGCGAGATGAGAACGCCGTCGCGCGCTTCCGCCAGTTCGGTCGCCTCGGCGAGGGTAACGTCGTCGTTCCGGACGACGGTGGTCTCCGCGCCGAGCTCCTGGAGGTATCCCACCAGGGTGTAGACGAAGCTGTCGTAGTTGTCGACGACCAGAATTTTGGTAGCGCTCATGGGTGCCTTGCCGAACCAATCGTTGAATATGTGAACCGGGTGAACTGTGCCAGCCAAGGGATAAAGTACTGAACCATCAATACCAGCATCCCGGTGGCCAGCACCAGCGAGGTGACGACGCGAACACTATCGCCGGGCAGCAAGGCGTCAGGGCGTCGAAATTGAACAGGACGGCGCCGTGCGTCTGCCGGTGGCCGGCCACGGCGAAGTTTCCCGACGGCGGATCTCTCCTGCAACTGCAGCATCCGGCTTCTCCCTCTGGACGGTCGCGGCGGGCATGGGCGTGGCCCGAACTACAGCTAGAATTGGCTGCGAGTAAGCATTCACCCTTGATCAAGAGCGTGTTGGCCGCCGGCGTTTTACCTTCTTGCAGGATATCAAGCCGCGGTGCCGCTCCTGTTCCAGCCGCCTAGGAGGACCCGTGCCCGAGTCAAAGCCGCGTAAGAGGACTGCCCGCGAGACGCCGCAGACTTCGGCCGCGCAGGCCAACAAGCCAAACGCGGTCTGGTTCAAGCCGGTAATGTTCGGCCTCATGATCATTGGACTGTTCTGGATCATCACCTTCTACATCAGCGAGGGTGTCTTTCCGGTGCAGGCCTGGGGTGCAGGGAACATTGTGGCCGGGTTCGGCATCGCAATCGTCGGCTTCCTGATGACCACCCGCTGGCGCTCCTGAGCCAACAGCCGCACGGAGGACTGACTCCCGTCCGCGGCATAGTCCGGCTGTGGGAACTGTACTGATTCGGCCACTACCAACTGCTGGTGAGGAAGAGTATGGCTCCGGGCGTCAACGGCACCGTGATCGGCGAGGACGGCCTGGCCCGTCCGGTGTGGGCGTCGGCCGACCCGATGCTGCGCGAATATTACGACACTGAGTGGGGCCTGCCGGTCCGCGATGAACAGGGCCTGTATGAACGCATCAGCCTCGAGGCTTTCCAGGCGGGGCTGTCCTGGGCCACCATTCTTCGAAAGCGGCCGGCGTTCCGGACCGCGTTCCACCACTTTCATCCCGAGACGGTAGCGGCCTTCACCGAGTCCGACGTCGAACGCTTGCTGCTGGACGCCGGGATTGTCCGGAACCGGCTGAAGATCCGGGCGGCCATCACCAACGCCCAGGCAACAATCGCACTGAGGAACGACGGCGGTCTGGTCGACTTCGTGTGGGCGTTCCAACCGGATTCCACTCCCGAGCCGACATCCCATGACCAGATCCCCACAACCTCGGCGGAATCCATTGCACTGTCCAAAGCACTCCGCAAGCGGGGGTTCGCCTTCGTCGGCCCCACCACCATGTACGCCCTGATGGAAGCCATCGGGATCGTTGATACCCATCTGCTCGACAGCCATCGGCGCGGCAGCTCCCGGGTCTGGACGCGCTGACCACCGTCCGCGCCGGTGTGTACAACTTTGCACAAGTTGTCCACACTTGTTGATAAACCGGCGGGGCCGTCGGCCCGGATGACCGCCGGCACGGCGCGCTGTTGCCGTCCACGCGCCCATCCCACACAGAAGGCCAGGGTGAACTACAACCGTGTGAGTTACTAACACTGTGGATAGCCTGTGGATAAATTTCCCGACCAATCCTTCCTGCGACGCCCGATGCACAGCATTCGATGCAAAGCATTCCATGCAAAGCACTTGAGGCGCGGTGGGCCCGGCCGGACCCGAACAGCCACCGCCACCCCGCGGCATCATCAGCAATCACGCCGGGCCGCCGGCCACGGACCACCGCGTGATGGCGTATTACGTCGAAATTCCAATACTCAGAGGCCGGGAACGGCACCACGCCCGTCAGTCGGCCGGCGTCGTCGTAGGTGTACTCGCTCCGGTGTCGGTGGCGCCCGCGGACTATAAAGCACTCGAGGCGTACTCGCGCAGCGCGTCCGCGTCGACGACGGCCGCGACGCAGGACCCCGCCGTCAAGAGCGCCGCCTATCCCGTCCAGCGGATGAAAGGCGTGGAGGTGCACACTCCGACGCGAATCGTGACGCCCAGCCCCCTGAGGATCACCCTGGTGCCGGTTGGGCGGGCGGCGCCGACGGGTTGAACCCGCTCTATGCCGGTCCCGCATCGGGCAAACCCTCACAGATGCTCGCCGCGGTGACCGACGGCGAGCAGGGCGTGCGGGTCTCCGATGGCTCTGGCGGAGCGCTGGCGGTGGACAGCTCGGGGCTGACAGTATCGGCCCTGCCGATCACACCCCAATGCACCGTGCGCGCCTGCGTCTGGATCTTCAACGAGCTGAAGTCCCCGGGCTTTGGGATCACATCCCGCGAGAACTCGAAGGACTAAGGTCCGTCAGGGATTTGAAACCTCTGGTCGAACACCGGAGAGTTATCCACTTAACAACACTGCAGTACCCACAAGTTATCCACAGTTGGGGAAAACGCTCCGCTCCCCGGTCGCTCATGTTCCATCCCGGGGCCCAGGACAAGCGATGCAGGGCGGGATAGTTTCACCATCAAGGTCTCAGAACTGTGAACAACTCTGTTGACATCGGGTCTCAATGTAGAGGGGCCGTCCGCTACCGCCTGTGGTCACGGCTTTCTTGCCGCCACGGCTCGCCTTGATCCGTCCAAGGGAACCCCGAACCCGGGGTTTGTCCACTTAACCACAGGGCACCCTATTAAAGTTATCCACAATTGTGGACAAAATCGGCAGTATCGGCGGAAAATCGCCAGTAGTGGCCGTCAGATCCGGGGGGCCCCTATGAACTACATCGATGTAAGTTACCAACAGTGTGGATAACCCCTGTGGACAACTTTCGCGGCGCCTCCGGGCTCATCCGCGGGCGTGACCTTCTTGCCGTCATTCACGGGATGCTCCGTGGGAAGCGGGAGCGGACCGATGAGGCGGGGCGGGGCGCACCAGGCAGGGCGTGCAACGGCGGCGGCGAAACGTAGGACATGCCGGAGCAGCGCTAGTAGGCATTTTCGTCGGTTCGTCGGGGGTCCGGGCGCGGTGTCCGGGCGCGGTGGCCAGGCTCAAGGACATGCCCCGCGCCCTGGCCGGCAGGTGGACATAGTCCCATTCTGCCCACTCCCTGGGGGCGAAGAATGGGCATGTCCCCCGGCGCGAAAAGGCCCAGCCTGACCTTCGACTAACCGGCGAATATGACCGCTAGGCGCTGGACATCCGGAACGCGGTGGCGGCGACCAGCAGAGCGAGGACGAGCACGAGGCCGCCGGCCTGCAGCAGGCCCTGGCGCTTGCCGCGGGGAGTGTAGGCGATGACGGCAGCGCAGAGGGCTCCCGTAACCAGGCCACCAAGATGGGCCTGCCAGGCAATTTGGGGTACCACAAAACCGACCGCGCCGTTGATGGCGATCAGGACCCACAACTGCCGTGTATCCCCGCCGCGATGGCGCTGGACTACGAGCATGGCCCCAAAGAGGCCAAAGATGGCGCCCGATGCGCCGACCACTCCGGTCAACGGCTGGCCGGGGCTGTAGGCGGGCGTCAGCAGGAGGAACCCAACCGAACCGCCCAGAGCGGAGAGCATATACACGGCCAGGAACCGGATCCGGCCCAGCAGGGGCTCCAGGGCCTGGCCGAAGATCCACAGCGTGTACATGTTCAGGACGATGTGCAGGATGAAGCCCTGGGAATGGAGGAACGCAGACGTGACCATGCGCCACGGCTCGAACACCCCGTACTCAGGAGTGGCATACACGGTGGCGAAGGCGAGGTTCCCATAGATCCCGTCGCTGGGAATCAGCCACTGCAGCATGTAGAGCACGGCGCACACCGCGATGATGGCGAAGGTGACCACGGGCTTGCCGGTGGCCACGGCCCCGCCGTAGACGGTCTTGACGTCCGGCGTCGTACGTTTTGTTTCGTTGACGCAGTCAACGCACTGGAATCCGACGGCGGCCGCCCGCTGGCAGTCGGGGCACGCCGGGCGCCCGCACCGCTGGCAGCGCACATAGGCGGGCCGGTCCGGGTGCCGGGGGCACACCGGGATCTGCGCGGACGGCTCTGCCGCCGGAAGTCCGTAGCTCATGGGCCGGGCTTAGAGCTTTTCTACGTCAATGCTGTTGATGGTGACGTCCTCGACCGGACGGTCGCCCATACCGGTGCGGACGCCCTCGATGGCGTCGACGACCTTCTTGGAGTCCTCATCGATAACCTCGCCGAAGATGCTGTGCTTGCCCTGCAGCCAGCCGGTGGGGATGGTGGTGATGAAGAACTGGGAACCGTTGGTTCCGCGGCCCATCTGAACGCCGGCATTCGCCATAGCCAGCTTGTAGGGTGCGTTGAAGGTGAGCTCCGGGTGGATCTCGTCGTCGAACTTGTAGCCGGGTCCGCCAACGCCGCGGCCCAGGGGATCGCCGGCCTGGACCATGAAATCCTTGATGATGCGGTGGAAGATGGTGCCGTTGTAGAGCGGCGTGCCCGTCTTGTCCTCGCCCGTTTCCGGGTGCGTCCAGGCCTTCTCTCCCGTGGCCAGTCCGACGAAGTTTTCTACCGTCTTGGGGGCATGGTTACCGAAGAGGTTGACGACGATGTCGCCCAGGCTCGTGTGGATGGTTGCTTTTGCAGTTGCGATGGCAGTCATAGGCCCTATTCTTCCATGAAGGGCCAATACAGACAGGGGCGGACGGCCAGTTCCGCGCTGGGTGAAATCGCCCCCGAATAGGGATGAAAAATAGCGGGTGAGGTCTGGGACACGTAGGCTAACTCCAGAAGCGTCACATTAATCGGGAGGTAGTTGTGAAGAAAACGGACCGTATTGCCCGTGAGCTGGAGCAGTCAGTCAGCACCGGAGTAGAGAACGCCAAGGACTGGGCAGCCCCGCGGGTTGAGGCAGCAGTCAACTGGGCTGTTCCGCGTCTGCAGCATGGCCTGGATAGCGCTTCTCCCAGGATCCAGGAGGGACTCAAATCGGCGGCCCACAATCTGGCCGGCGGAGTAGCCACGGTGACCCCGCGCATCCAGGACGGCCTGTCCCAGCTGGCGCCGAGGATCAACGACGTCGTCGACTCTGCGGCCCCGCGGCTTCACGGTGCCCTGGATAAGGCGGCGCCGGTAATCGCCAGCGCCCGCGACCGCGTCGTCGTCGACTACCTGCCCAGGCTCTCGGATCAGATCGGCCAGGCTTCAGAAGCAGTGCACCGCACGCTGGAAGGCACACCGGCCCGGGTCGATGCCGTCGCGCAGAAACTCGTCGACTCAGGCGTCATGCACAATATCCAGGAGCAGGCGCAGAGCGCCGGACAGCAGCTCAAGGGCGTGGCCGACAAGGCCGGCAAGGCCGTCGGCGGCGAGATCGCCAAGCCGCAGAAGCCGAAAAGGCACCGCGGACTGCTGATCTTCGGCGTCATCGCCGCAGCGGCTGCCGCGGGTGTTGCGGCCTGGAAGGCTTCCAAGCCGATCGAAGACCCGTGGAAGACACCGGCGCCCGTAACGCCCGCACCGGTCCCGGCCACCACCGTCACTGAGGTCGAGGATTCCCTCAAGGAGACCGCCGGCCAGGCGGGCACCGCGGCTGTAGCGGCAGCGGACAAGGCCGCCAAGGTTTCCGCTGAGGCCGCAGACTCTGCAGCTGATGCTGTCGACAAGGCCGCCGACAAGGCCAGGCATGCCGCACCGGACGCCGCCGATACCAAGGCCGCCTCCGCCAAGGTTGCAACCGATGCGAAGACCGCCGTCCGGAACATCGCCGCCAGCCTGACCCACGAAGCGGATAAATCCGAGGTGGACAAAACCGAAGCGGACAAAAACGGCAAGTAGATGAACGTCTAGGCTGCATTCAGGCCGCCGGAGAGGGAGGGATTGCGCCACCGGCGCGGTCCCTCCCTCTTTTGTGGGCTCCTTTTTTGTGGGCTCCTTCCGATTTATCCTGCTTCTTCCTCTTTTCGAGATCCTCCCGACTTTGCATGATCCTCCTGAGGATCTTTCCCGCCAGAAAGGCAGGGCACCGGCCGTGGATTGTGGGGCAGGTGCTAAATTGATGGGGATGTCACCCGTTAGATCCCCCGAGGATGCCTTACACCCTGCTGTGTTGCCACCGGCTGTATCCATTGTCGTCCCGGCATATAACGAGGAAAGTGTCATCCGGCAGTGCCTGATCGCGGCCGTGTATCAGTCCGTTCCGGCCCACGAGATCATCGTGGTGGACAACATGTCCACGGACCACACCGCCGCGATCGTGCGGCAGATGCAGCTGGAATACCCGGAGAGTCCCATCATCCTGCTCAGCCAGGCCACTGATCAGGGCCTGATCCCCACCCGCAACTTCGGCCTGGACCACGCCACCGGCGAGATTCTCGGACGGATCGACGCCGACTCCGTACTGGAGCCGGACTGGGTGGAACAAGTGCAAAAGGCCTTCGCCGACGAGTCTGTCCACGCCGCAACCGGCCCGGTGGTCTACTACGACATGCCAATGCGCCGCTTCGGACTCAAGGCCGACGACAAGATGCGTCAGTTGATGCTCAAGCTCGCCAAGCACCAGTATCACTTTCTCTTCGGGTCCAATATGGCCCTGCGCCGCTCCGCCTGGGAGATCATCCGCGGCGAGGCCTGCCGTGACGAGAAGGACGAGATGCATGAAGACATCGATCTGTCCCTGCACCTCGCGGACCATGAGCTCCGGATCCAGTACTGGCCCCAGATGGTCTCCGGGATGTCCGCCAGGCGCCTCGAGGATTCACCCCGCGATTACCGTTACTACGTGACGCGCTTCGATCGCACGTACAAGGCACACAACGTCAAGAAGATGGCGTTGAAAGCCCCGATGGTCGTATTCTTCTCGGTCTACTTCCCCGCGAAGCTTCTGCGCGCCCTCCACACCGTGAACACGGCCCAGCCAGCACGGCGCGGCGGCCAGTAAGTCTAGTCGGTTCCCAGCTCCGCGAGCCGGGCGGCATTGCGCTTCACAGACCGTGAACCGCGCTGCCCCAGCACGACGACGGCGAGCCCCGCCATGATCATTCCCAGCCCGGCGTAGGTTCCGGCCGGCAGCGTCTCGGACAGGAACGCGGCGGCCAGCAGTGCGGCGCCCGGAATCTCAAGCAGGATGATCATGGAGACCAGCAGCGGACTCATCGTGGCCAGCAGGTGGTTGAAGGCTGTGTGACCGATCAGCTGTGCGCAGACAGTGATGGCCAGGATACCCATCCAGCCGCCGGCGTCGAACCCTGCCAGCGGCTGCCGGGAAAACAGCGCCAGCACCGCGACGACGGCGGCGCACATGCCGTAGCAGAGCGTCGTGTACACACCTGTACTCATGGTCTGCCGGACCTTTCCCCCTGCCAGCGTGTAGATGCCTGCCAGGGCACCCCCGGCGACGGCGAGGAGGTCGCCCAGGACCGCCCCGGGCGAGGTGCCCATGTCGAACCCGGTGATCGCCACGACGCCGCCGAAGGCGATGCCTAGGCCGGCCAGGACCGGCCAGCGGTGTTTGACGCCCCGGAACAGCTGGAAGATCGCGATCCAGCCGGACTGCAGGCAGACCAGGGCGGTGGCTGCGGCCACGGACGTCAGCTGCAGGGAGGTGATAAAAAAGGCGAAGTGAAGCGCCAGGGCGACGGCGGCCGTCAGGGACCAGCGGAATTCCCTGCCGGTGACACGGCCGAACTGGCCCGGGTTGCGGATCAGCACCGGACCGGCCATAACGGCGGACCCGATCGCGTTGCGCCAGAACGCGATGGCGAGGGCACTGACCGAGGTGGCACCGAGGGTAGCGGCAATGAGAGGCCCGGAGGATGCCACGCCGAGGACTCCCACGGCGGCAAGGAAGAAGGTCACGGTCCAACAGTAGTTGGACGGCGGGAATCTCTGTGGACGCTTCCGGACCGGACGGTGCCCGGCGTGACGATGCAGGATGCGAAAAGCCCCGGACCGCGTTTCCGCGGTCCGGGGCTTTCCTATGGTGGAGGCACGGGGACTCGAACCCCGAACCCCCTGCTTGCAAAGCAGGTGCGCTACCAATTGCGCCATGCCCCCATAAGAAGCAACCCGGTAATCATACCCTAATTTGAAGAGCTGTTCGCCAGCTCCCTGTTCTGGTAATCCGGACTAGTCGACCGTATCGGTCGACTGGCTCCAGACTGCTTTCCGGGCTTCGGATTCCTGCACTTTCCGGTAGAGCAGGACGCCTGCGATCGTGGCTGCAACAACCAGCAACTTCTTCACACGCACCCCGTTCCGGTTCCGGCTGACCTGAACCATCACTCATTCCCTACCTGAACCTGTACAGGTTCCGTGGGCGTACCAGGACTTGAACCTGGGACCTCTTCGTTATCAGCGAAGCGCTCTAACCGCCTGAGCTATACGCCCCGATGCCTCATCGGGCCGAGATACGACTTTACAGTACATCCCGGCCCGATCTCAAATCGAGGATATTTACCGCAGAATTCGACGGAAAAGTGCGGGTTTCAGTCGTCCGTGAGGGTCACGCCGATACCGCCGACAAGCGTGGCGGAAATGTTGTACAGCACGGCTGAGAGCATGGAGAGGGCGGTCAGCAGGACAACATTGATGACGGCGATGATGGTGGCAAAGGATGCCACCTGCCCCAGCGAGGCGACTTTCTTCAGTTCGAATCCGCCACCTTCGGAACCCGCCAGGGTCCCCAGCAGGCTGTCCACCTGGTCGAAGATACCGGTCAGGTCCAGGACCGTCCAGAGCACGATCGCGGCGACGACGGTTACGATGCCCAGCGCAACGGAGAGCAGGAATGACATTTTCAGCACGGACCAGGGGTCCACCTTGCTCACCAGTAAGCGCGCGCGGCGCACCTTGGCCTTGGGGGCCGGTTTGATGAGTCCTGCCGTGCTCTGGCCCGGACGGCTCTGGCCGGGACGCTGCCCGGCACCTGCCGGGCGCTGGCCGGGAACCGCAGGACGGCCCTGGTCGGGGCGGTCCCGGGGGGCCGGCGGCCGCTGTCCTGATTCGACGGGCCCGCCGGATGCGCCGGGGCGCTGTTGCGGGCGCGACGGCGCACTCACCCGCGGTGCCGATGCGGGCTGCCGCATCCCGCCGGGAACGCCGCTGTTCGGCTTGGGATATGAGTCGGAATTACTCACTCGTTACCTCCGGTGTTGTCTTCGTCCAGCTTGGCATCCCCCGATGACTCATCTGACTCCGGGGCCGGTGCTGATTCTGCCGCTTCGGACCCCTCGTGCGATCCGTTATCTTCAGCCAACGTTACGTCATCCGACGCCGAGGGCTGACTTTCGGCACCGCCGTCGGCGTCATCACCTTCGGTCGACTCGTCCGTCTCGAGGCCGCGTTCGATGTTGCGCGCCACCTCAATGATGCGGTCATTCTTGTCCGGTTTGGCGAAGATCACGCCCATGGTGTCACGGCCTTTGGCGGGCACACCGGCAACCGATGAACGCACCACCTTGCCGCCTTCCATGACCACCAGGACCTCGTCCTCTTCCTGGACAATGAGGGCGCCGACGAGGTGTCCGCGTTCCTCCTGGTACTTGCCCACCTTGATTCCAAGCCCGCCGCGGCCCTGAAGTCGGTACTCCTCCACGGCAGTCCGTTTGGCGTAGCCCCCCTCGGTGACGACGAAGACGAACGAGCCGTCCTTCACGACGTCGGCCGCCAGCAGTTCGTCGTCCTCGCGGAACTTCATCCCGGTGACACCCGAAGTCGCGCGGCCCATCGGCCGCAGGGCCTCATCGGTGGCGGTGAAACGGATGGACTGGCCCATCCGTGAGACCAGCATCAAGTCGTCCGTTTCCGAGACCAGCTGGGCCGAGACGAGCTCGTCGCCGTCGCGCAGATTGATTGCTATCACGCCGGCGGAACGGTTGGTGTCGTAGTCCTCCAGCCGGGTCTTCTTGACCAGGCCGCGCTTAGTGGCGAGCACGAGGTATGGCGAGTGCTGATAGTCCCGCAGGTCCAGCACCTGGGCAATGTGCTCATCGGGCTGGAAAGCCAGCAGGTTGGCCACGTGCTGGCCCTTGGCATCACGTCCCGCTTCGGCGAGTTCGTAGGCCTTGGCCCGGTAGACGCGACCCAGATTCGTGAAGAACAGGAGCCAGTGGTGCGTGGTGGTGACAAAGAAGTGCTCCACGACATCGTCCCCGCGCAACTGCGCGCCCTTGATGCCCTTGCCGCCGCGCTGCTGCGAACGGTAATTGTCGCTGCGGGTGCGCTTGACGTAACCGCCACGGGTGATGGTGACCACCATTTCCTCTTCAGGGATCAGGTCCTCCATCGACATGTCACCGTCGAAGCCCAGCAGCACCCGGGTGCGGCGGTCATCCCCGTGCTTGGCCACGATCTCGGCCAGTTCGGTACTGATGATCTCTCGCTGGCGCTCCTGGGAGGCCAGAATCGAGTTGTATTCCGCGATCGCAGCTTCAAGTTCGGCGTGCTTGTCCTGGATCCTCTGTCGTTCCAGCGCTGCGAGGCGGCGCAGCTGCATGTCCAGGATGGCGCGGGCCTGAAGTTCGTCGATGGCCAAGAGCTGCATCAGTCCGTCGCGGGCAGCCTCGGTGGTGTTGGAGGCCCGGATCAGGGCGATGACCTCATCCAGCGCATCGAGGGCCTTGAGCAGGGCACGAAGGATGTGTGCTTCCTCCTCGGCCTTGCGCAGCCGGTAGCGCGTCCGGCGTGCGATGACATCCATCTGGTGGGTGACCCAATGGCGGATGAACGCATCCAGGCTCAGCGTTCGGGGCACGCCGTCCACGATCGCCAGCATGTTGGCGGCGAAGTTGTCCTGCAGCTGGGTGTGCTTATAGAGGTTGTTCAGTACCACCTTGGCGACCGCATCGCGCTTGAGCACAATCACGAGGCGTTGGCCGGTCCGGCCGGACGTTTCGTCGCGGAGGTCCGCGATGCCAGAGATCTTGCCGTCTTTGACGAGCTCGGCGATCTTGATCGCCAGATTGTCAGGGTTCGCCTGATAGGGCAGCTCGGTAACCACGAGGCAGGTGCGGCCCTGGAGTTCCTCCACATTGACGACGGCCCGCATGGTAATGGAGCCGCGGCCCGTGCGGTAGGCATCCTCGATGCCCTTGTGGCCCAGGATGGTGGCCCCGGTCGGGAAATCGGGGCCCTTGATGCGCACGATCAGCTCTTCGAGCAGCTGCTCGCGGCTGGCTGTGGGGTTCGCCAGGTACCACTGCACGCCGTCAGCGACCTCACGGAGGTTGTGCGGCGGGATGTTGGTGGCCATCCCGACGGCGATCCCCGAGGAACCGTTGACCAACAAGTTGGGAAACCGCGCGGGCAGAATGGTGGGTTCCTGGTTTTTGCCGTCGTAGTTGTCCTGGAAATTGACGGTTTCCTCGTCGATGTCGCGGACCATTTCCATGGCCAGCGGCGCCATCTTGGTTTCGGTGTACCGCGGTGCTGCTGCGCCGTCGTTGCCGGGTGATCCGAAGTTGCCTTGTCCCAGCGCCAACGGGTAGCGCATGGTCCAGTCCTGGATCAGACGGACCAGCGCATCGTAGATGGCGGTGTCGCCGTGCGGGTGGTACTGGCCCATGACCTCGCCCACCACACGGGCGCATTTGTTGAAGGAACGTTCCGGGCGGTAGCCGCCGTCGAACATCGCGTACAGCACCCGGCGGTGGACGGGCTTGAGGCCATCGCGGACATCCGGCAGGGCGCGCCCCACGATCACCGCCATGGCGTAGTCAAGGTAGGAGCGCTGCATTTCCGTCTGCAGATCAACCTGCTCGACGCGGTCGGTCAGCACATCGGTGCCAAGAACAGTGCCTTCCAGCACGGCATCAGGACCGGCTGCTTTGGCCGGGACCTCGGGTGTTTCGTCACTCATAGTCTGTATTTTCCGTTTCAGGTATATATCGGTTCGGGAATATTAAGCTGCTTGCCGGCGGCTAAATATCGAGGAACCGAACGTCCTTGGCGTTCTGCTGAATGAAATTACGGCGGGCTTCCACATCCTCACCCATGAGCGTGGAAAACGTCTGGTCCGCCGCCAGGGCGTCGTCCATGGTGACCTGAAGCAGGGTGCGGTGATCCGGGTCCATGGTGGTGTCCCAGAGTTCCGTGTAGTCCATTTCGCCAAGACCCTTGTAGCGCTGGATGCCGTTGTCCTTGGGAATGCGGCGCCCTGCGGCCTGGCCGGAAAGCAGCTTTGCGTCTCGTTGGCGGTCGCTGTACACGTAGTCGTGGGGGGCATTTGACCATTTGATCCGGTAGAGCGGCGGCTGGGCGAGGTACACATAGCCGTTCTCAATCAGCGGCCGCATGTAGCGGAACAGCAGCGTCATCAGCAGCGTTGTGATGTGCTGGCCGTCGACGTCGGCGTCGGCCATCAGAACGATTTTGTGATACCGGAGCTTGGCCAGATCGAAGTCCTCACCGATACCGGTACCGAACGCGGTGATCATCGACTGGACCTCGGTGTTGCCCAGTGCCTTGTCCAGCCGGGCACGCTCCACGTTCAGGATCTTGCCGCGCAGAGGCAGGATGGCCTGGGTCTCCGGGTTACGCCCACGCTTGGCGGAACCGCCGGCGGAATCGCCCTCCACGAGGTAGACCTCGCACCTGGCAGGATCCTTTGAGGAACAGTCCGAGAGTTTGCCGGGCATGCCAAAGGATTCCAGCGGGCTCTTGCGGCGCGCATTGTCGCGTGCCTTGCGGGCAGCCATACGCGCCTGCGCCGCGGAAATGGCTTTGCGGATCACATCACGGGCCGGGCCGGGGTTGCGTTCCAGCCAGTCGCCGAGCCCGTCGGTGACGACGCGCTGCACGAAACCCTTGACCTCGGAGTTGCCGAGCTTGGTCTTGGTCTGGCCTTCGAACTGCGGCTCGGCCAGCTTGACCGAGATAACGGCTGTCAGGCCTTCGCGGATGTCGTCCCCGGTGAGGTTGTCGTCTTTTTCCTTGATGATGCTCTTCTCCCGCGCATAGCGGTTGATGAGCGAGGTCATCGCGGCGCGGAAACCCTCTTCGTGGGTACCGCCCTCGTGGGTGTTGATGGTGTTGGCGTACGTGTGGACGCTCTCGGAGTAAGCGTTGGTCCACTGCATCGCCATTTCCAGGGCGATGTGGCGCTCGGTGTCCTCGGTTTCGAAAGCGATGACGTCCTCGTGGACCACGTCGACCTTCTTACCGGAGTTCAGGTGCTTCACATAGTCCAGCAGACCGTCGTCGTACTGGTAGACCACCGTGTGGAACTCGGCGGGGACTTCGCCTTCGGTGGGAACGCTGTCCAGATCCAGGTCGTCGTCCTCGGACGGTTCTTCCGGGGCGCGGCGCTCATCCGTCAGCGTGATGCGCAGGCCCTTGTTCAGGAACGCCATCTGCTGGAACCGGGCGCGCAGCGTCTCGAAATCAAATTCCGTGCTCTCGAAGATGCTGTCATCGGGGTAAAAAGTCTGCGTGGTTCCGGTCTCCTCGGTTTCCTCACCCTTGACCAGTCCGCCCTGGGGCTTGCCGCCGTCGGCGAAGGACATCCCCCACACGTGGCCCTGGCGCCGGACCACGGTGTCGACGCGGCTGGACAGCGCGTTAACCACGGAAATACCCACGCCGTGCAGGCCGCCGGAAACGGCGTAGCCGCCGCCGCCAAACTTCCCGCCCGCGTGCAAAATCGTCATCACGACTTCCACCGTTGGCTTGTGCTCGGTCGGGTGCATATCAACAGGGATGCCGCGGCCATTGTCGACGACTGTGACGCCGCCGTCGGCCCGCAATACGATTTCGATGTGTGTGCAGTAGCCGGCCAACGCCTCATCGACCGAGTTGTCCACCACCTCGTAGACAAGGTGGTGCAGACCGCGGGGCCCGGTGGAACCGATGTACATGCCCGGCCGTTTGCGGACAGCTTCAAGGCCCTCAAGAACCGTGATGTCGCTCGCACCGTAGCCATGACGTGTATCGGTCTCCGCCGTCGCGTCCGCCGTCACCGCTTCTTCCGCTAGGGGTTCCGTTGCCGGGATTTCTGCATTGTCGTTAGCCACAGGCGCTGTCGACTCCTCTGTATTCGTTGAAGGCCGGCCGTTGCCTCTCCCCGCAGGGAAGGGCTTCTGCCAACAGGCACGTCACTGGCTGCACCGGCTGTAATGCTCGAGAAACCGTCTACCGCACGCGGGTATTGCGTCGGAAACGGACTCAGTCAACGTTTCACCGGCGCCCAGTTATCAACCGCAATTCTACCGTGTCAGCTGGTCGAAACCCGCATCCATGGCCCTCAATCGGCGGGGAAAGTGCCACTGGGAGGGCATAGGCTCCGCCTACAAGGCCCCAGGGGTCCTGACCTAGGGTGCCTATACGGCCCGGCGATGTCTAAGCGCCCTACACGCCGTTTGTCGATTTTTCAAGAGTTTTGCAAGGAGTGCTTCACATCCCGCGCCCCGCGGGTACCCGTCCGGTTATCCGTAGGTGTCCCGGGGACCGCGTCCGTTGACCGTCCGGGCCCCCTTCCGCCAGCTCGGCGCCGCCGGTCCCAGCACATGGATCTTGGTGACGACGCCATCGCCGAGTTCCACCCGGAACTTCTCCAGGAGGCTGATGCTGAGCAGGCGCAGTTGGGTTGCCCAGGCGGTGGAATCGCAACGTACATGCAGGGTGGTGTCGGTGAAACTCTCCGGGGTGCAGTGCGCGGAGATCTCCGGGCCGACCAGGGTGGCCCACTCCGCCATAACGGATCCGACTGCCACCGGTGACGTCCAGCCGCGCTCCGCAATGAGACGGCCCACGACTTTCCCGAGTCCCAGCGGATCACGGCCGGTGCCGTGGAATTGGCCGAATCCCCGGTTTCCCGCCGATGTCCGGCCGGTTTTCAGCGGACCGGCTCCGGGACGCGGCGGGGCCTTTCGCCGGATCTCACCCCGGGACGCGGCGGCTGCGCGCATTCTATTCAGCGCCGACTGCGCGGCGTCGATGTCGTCCGGGTCCCGTCCCGGCTGGAGTCCGCCGTCGGTATCCTTATTCATCGAGATTCCGGCTCATCGATTCCTCCCGGGATGACCTTTACCCGCCGCCCGGCCAGTTCCGCCGGGATATCGTCCTCGACGGCGGCAGTCACCAGCACCTGCTCGGCGCCGGATACTATTGCGGCCAGTTTACGCCGCCGCTGGACGTCGAGTTCTGCAAAAACGTCGTCCAGGATCAGGATCGGCGCGGACCCGCCGGTGCGCGCATCATCCAACATCACGTAATACGAGGCCAGCCGCAGGGACAGGCAGATGGACCAGGTTTCGCCGTGTGAGGCATAGCCCTTGGCCGGTGCCGTCCCCAGCACCAGTTCGAGTTCATCGCGGTGCGGTCCCACCAGCGAAATTCCCCGTTCCACTTCCTTGCGGCGTGACGCCGCGAAGGCATGGACGTAGCGGTCCGTGAGTTCGTCGACCGAGAGCCGGCCCAGATCCTCCTGCCCGGCCGGTTCGCCGGCGGAGGTCCCGAAAGCGGCCGCGGCGCCGTCGTCGTCCAGCACATCCTGCAGCGTTGACCGGTAGATGGCACCGGCCTCTTTGGATCCGTCGGTTAGCTGCACATATGCGCTCTTCAGGTGCGGCCGGAGCCTTTCGACCAGTTCAAGCCGCGCATTCAGCAGCTCCGCGCCGGCCCGGGCCATGTGCTGGTCCCAGACATCAAGCGTCGCTTCGTGGCCGGCGGTAAATTTTCCGGCCCTCGCCGATTTGAGCAACGCATTGCGTTGTTTCAGCACGCGATCATAGTCGCCGCGGGTCGCGGCATGCCGCGGAATGAGGCTGACCAGGAGTTCATCGAGGAAACGACGGCGGCTGGAAGGATCGCCCTTCACCAGCGCCAGGTCTTCCGGCGCAAACAGCACCGTCTGGCAGATTCCGAGGATGTCCCGGGCCCGGACCGGGTTGCTGCGGTTGATCCGTGCACGGTTGGCGCGCGTGCTGTTGATTTCGAGTTCGAGCACGGTCGCTTGCTCCCCGCGGACCAGTTTGGCCCGGATCAGGGCCCGTTCGGTGCCGAAACGCAACAGCGGGGCATCGGAACTGACCCGGTGCGAGCTGAGCGTCGCGAGGTAGCCCACCGCTTCGATCAGATTGGTCTTGCCAATGCCGTTGGATCCCACGAGGACTGTGACCCCGGGCGCCAGGCTGAGGTCCACCTGGGCATAGCTGCGGAAGTCGGTGAGTGAGAGTTGTTCTAGATACACGCCGGGTTCAGGATTTCAGGGCACGACTATTTGGCCGGACGCGTGGCATGTCCACCGAACTGATGGCGCAGCGCGGAGACCATCTTCATGGCCGGCGAGTTGTCTTCGCGGGAGGAAAAACGGGCAAACAAGGCGGCGGTAATGGCCGGTGCGGGAACCGCATTGGCTATCGCTTCCTCCACCGTCCAGCGTCCTTCACCGGAATCCTCGACGTAATCGTCGATGGATGCCAGGCCGGGATCCTCGTCGAGGGCCTTGACCATAAGGTCCAGCAGCCAGGACCGAACAACGGTTCCTTTTTGCCAGGCCCGGAACGTTCCGGGCAGATCGGTGACGATGTCCTTTGCGGCCAGGAGCTCATAGCCTTCGGCGTAGGCCTGCATCAGGCCGTATTCGATCCCGTTGTGGACCATCTTGGCGTAGTGGCCGGCGCCGATGCCGCCGACATGGACGAAGCTGTCGGCGCGGTCACCTTCGGGCCGGAGCACATCGAAGACGGGCAGGGCCTGCTCGATGTCCGCCGCGTCGCCGCCGGCCATCAGGCCGTAGCCGTTCCGGAGGCCCCAGACTCCGCCGGAGACACCGCAGTCAGCGAACCTGATACCCTTTTCGGCCAGGGCCGCGCCGTGTTTCTGGTCCTCGGTGTAGCGGGAGTTGCCGCCGTCAATCACCAGGTCGCCGGCGTCGAGCGCTTCGCCGAGTTCGGTGATCACGGAGTCGGTGATGTCACCGGACGGAACCATGACCCAGATCAGGCGGGGCGCCGGGACGACGGCGATCAGTTCCGCGAGGCTCCCCACATCGGTGACCTCGGGATTGCGGTCAAAGCCGGTGACGTCGATTCCGCCCAAGCGCAGCCGTTCGCGCATGTTGAAACCCATTTTGCCAAGGCCGATCAGTCCGATGTGCACGGTATGAACTCTCTTCTGCGCTGGGGGTTTCAGATGGAATGCCACCCAAATGACTCGAAGCAGGGGCCGATTTGAGGCTCAAGAACGGCCCCCGACGCAAGCTAGTTGGGCAGCCGTACCGGCATAACGAGGTAGCGGTAGTCGCCCTGGTCTTCTCCGTCGGCGTCATGCTGGGCTGTCAGCATGGCTGGTTTGGGAGCGGATGTGAACGAGAAGCGCACAAACTTGGTTTCGATGACGCTTAGGCCTTCGATCAGGTAGTGCGGGTTGAATGCGACGGTGATGTCATCACCGGTGAGCTGGGCCTCGAGTTCCTCCGACGCCTGCGCATCCTCACCGGTTCCGGCGTCGAGGTGCAGCTGGCCTTGGGTGAATGCAAGACGGACGGGGGTGTTGCGTTCGGCCACAAGCGAGACACGGCGGACAGCTTCGACGAGTTCCGAGGTTTGCACGGCCGCATGGATTGGGGTGGCATCCGGAAACAGCGAGCGGATCTTTGGGTAGTCGCCGTCGACCAGGAGAGACGTTGTGGTGCGGCCGCCGCTCTCGAAACCGATGAGACGGCTGTCGTCGTCGGCGAGGGCAAGGTGGATATCACCACTGCTGCCGAGAGTTTTAGCGACTTCGTTCAGGGTCTTGGCCTTGACCAGGGCACTGGTGGAAACTCCGGGAGTGACCGGTTTCCAGGGCAACTCGCGCATGGCGAGACGGTAACGGTCCGTTGCCAGCAATGTGATGAGATCGTCTTCGATTTCCATCCGGACGCCGGTGAGGATGGGAAGAGTGTCGTCCTTGCTGGCGGCGATGATCACCTGGGCGACGGCCTGGGCGAAGGAATCGCCCGGCACTGTGCCGCTGATCGGGGGCAGCGCCGGGAGCGGCGGGTATTCGGCTTCCGGCATGGTGGCGAGGTGGAAGCTGCTCCGGCGGCAGCTCAGAGTGACTTTACTACCGTCGGTCTCTACCTCCACGGGTGCGGACGGCAGGCTGCGGCAGATGTCTGCAAGCAGGCGTCCGGAGACCAGGATAGTGCCCTCAGCGGTGATATCAGCGGCGATTTCAAGCCTCGCGGAGGTCTCGTAGTCGAAGCTCGAGAGGCTGACGGTGCCCGCTTCAGCCTTGAGCAGCAGACCTGAAAGTACGGGAACCGGCGGCCGCGGAGACAACGACCGGGCGGCCCATGTCACGGCTTCTGCCAGGACATCCCGTTCGACTCTGAACTTCACGGAAGGGTGCCGCCTTTCATTGCTGCTGTTATCACGAAAAATCGGCCCAACTGGCGTTGGGAACTACAAAAGGTGTCCAGGACGGACACACTGCAGACAGCTTAGCCGTAAGTGAAGTGTTTCTCCCATCCTCGGCTGTCTCCGGGGTTACATCCGAGTGGTGTGGGCGGGTCCCCGGTCCGGGTCTGCGAGGACGGAGCGAAGTTGTTATTTGAGGGAATTTCATTTCTTAGGGATTAGTAGTGTTAATAACTGCTGTGGATACTGTGGATAACCCTGTTTCGCGGTGCAGATCAGGGGTTGAGTCCTGTTCATGGAGTGTGGGCGGAGCAGGTTTTAAACAGGGTGTGGATGGGGATAACATTTTTTGTCCCGACTTTGATCCACAGGCGGCTTAAGGGTTTTAAGCCCATTAAGCGCGGTTGTCCCCTTAACTATCCACAGGGTTGTCCACAGGACCCTGTTAATAAGGCTAGGACTGCTCGGCCGGACGGCTCAGGAATTGCGTTGCTGCTGCTTGATCCGGTTGGTCAGCTCGGTCACCTGGTTGTAGATGACCCGGCGCTCGGCCATCAGCTCACGAATCTTGCGGTCGGCATGGATGACCGTCGTGTGGTCCCGGCCGCCGAGTTCCTGCCCGATCTTGGGAAGCGACATGTCTGTGAGCTCGCGGCACAGGTACATGGCGATCTGACGTGCGGTCACCAGGGTCCGGGTCCGGGACTTGCTGCAGAGCTCTTCCATGCTGAGCTTGAAGTAGTCGGCCGTCTGGGTAAGGATCTGCGCCGAGGTGATCTCCTGGGCGCCGTCGTCCGTGATGAGGTCCTTGAGTACCATTTCGGCCAGGGCCACGTCCACTGGCTGGCGGTTCAGGCTGGCGAAGGCAGTTACGCGGATCAGGGCGCCCTCAAGTTCGCGGATATTGCTGGAAATCTTCGACGCGATGTATTCCAGCGCATCGTCCGGAGCGGAGAGGCCTTCGCTAAGGGCTTTTTTCCGGAGGATCGCGATCCGGGTCTCCAGTTCGGGCGGCTGGATGTCCGTCAGCAGGCCCCACTCGAAGCGGGACTTCATCCGGTCCTCGAAGCCCGCGAGCAGCTTGGGCGGCTGGTCGGAGGTGATGACCACCTGTTTGTTGTTGTTGTGCAGGGCGTTAAAGGTGTGGAAGAACTCCTCCAGCGTGCGGTCCTTGCCGGCCAGGAACTGGATGTCATCGATCAGCAGGACGTCGACGTTGCGGTAGGTCGTCTTGAAACTGGTGCCCTCATCGTCACGGATGGAGTTGATGAAGTCGTTGGTGAATTCCTCGGAGTTCACGTAGCGGACACGGATACCGCTGTAAAGCCGGCGGGCGTAGTGGCCGATCGCGTGCAGCAAGTGGGTTTTGCCGAGCCCGGAGTCACCGTAGATAAACAGCGGGTTATAGGCCTTCGCTGGCGCTTCGGCCACGGCGACGGCGGCCGCGTGCGCAAACCGGTTGGAGGAACCGATCACGAAAGTATCGAAGACATACTTCGGATTGAGGCGGCCGAATTCGTGGGAGGTGCTCGGCAGCATCGGCTGCGGCTTCAGTTCCACGGTGGGATCGGCGCTGCGGGAAAGTTCGACGGCGGGCTCAGGGTCGGTGTGCAGCGGCACCAGATCGGTGTCGACGTCGATGGCGCAGCGGATTTCGTCGGAGAAGACGTTCCGGAGGGCGTCGTCGAGAGCCTCTTTGACCTGGGTCTGCAGGACCTCGCGTGTGAGCTCGTTCGGGACTGCCACCAGGAGTGTAGATCCGATCAGGCCCTGTGCCTGGGCCAGGATGACGAAGCCGCGCTGCCGTGGTGTTACGCGGTGGTCGTTCTCCATCAGGCTGACGACCCGACGCCAGGAACTTCCGACAGTGTTGGCTTGGTTGGCTTCGTCTACTGTCATCAATCAGTTCCTCAAACTTGCTTGCCTGCATTACCTGCAGCCACAAGTCCTGAACCAGTGTGCTGGCCCCGGTTTAATCCACAGGGTTATGCACAGTCCGTGGATAATCGGCTACTGGGACACTCTAGGGGATCAAAAGACCAGAAGATAGCTGGGTTCTGTCCTGTGGATAATCACACCGTTGTAGTTCCAGATCGGGCACGTGAGCCACTTCATCCACAGGCCGTGGCGGGAGTTAGCCACAGCTGGGAAAAGGCTGCGGAGTGTGTCCCAGTTTGACTCGGGAGGGCCAAGAGCCCTAACGTTATGAGGTCCTTAGTGTCAGCTTTTCGCCCTCATCTGAATCTCTCCCGACGTCCGCGTCTTGTGAGTCGAGGGAAGCGGCACAACCAAAACTTAGCGTCGACCAGTTCTTCCCCTTGATCGGGTGGCGCACCTTTGATCCCACTGGAGTAACTAACGTGAGCAAGCGGACTTTTCAGCCGAATAACCGCCGTCGAGCCAAGAAGCACGGCTTCCGCCTTCGTATGCGTACCCGTGCCGGCCGTGCCATCCTGGCAGCCCGTCGTGGCAAGGGCCGCATCGAGCTGTCGGCCTAAACAACTGACTCGTTGGTGTACATCCCTGTGCGAGTTGAATGGTGCTAGCCACCCGTAACCGTCTGCGGACATCAACTGATTTTTCAAGAACTGTACGTTCCGGTGTCCGCAATGGACGCCGGAACGTAGTGTTATATGCAGCAGCTCTCGCTGCCGATGAACCAAGCCGGATCGGATTCATTGTTTCCAAGAGTGTTGGGAACGCCGTGGTCCGGAATCTCGTTAAGAGAAGACTGAGAGAAGCCGGTGCGCTGTCGTTGCAGAAATACGGCAGCGGGTTCGCGATTGTGGTTCGTGCTTTGCCCGCCGCGGCGGGTGCCGGCTGGGACCAACTGCTCTGGGACTACGATGCCGCCTTGGAAACCACGATAAAACGGCTGGGCAGCCGCCTTGCACAGGCCGGCTCTTCAGTTTCGGACGAGACAACAGACGAGACAACACAGGAAGGGACACCGCGTGCTTAACTCAGCAGCCGCCGTCGTCCCTGATCCTGAAGTTGTCGCTGCCCCGCCATCCGCCCTCAAAGCGGCAGCAGCCTGGCTGGGCGGGGCCATCTGGAATCTGCCCCGCCATATCCTCATTCTGCTCCTGATGGCGTACCGCAAGGTGATTTCCCCGCTGTACGGGCAGGTCTGCCGCTTCTTCCCCAGCTGCTCGGCCTATGCCCTCGAGGCAATCACGGTGCACGGCGCCGTGAAGGGAAGCTGGCTGGCGGTCAGGCGCTTGCTGCGCTGCCATCCCTGGAATGCCGGTGGAGTGGACCATGTCCCCGCCGGTGATCGCCAATGGGCCGAGGACCGCACCCCCACAATTGTTGTGCTGAACAACCCGGACAAGTATCTGGCTGCTCGGTCTGATGGAGAAGGCCGTAATGCGGCCTGACGAATAGGGATATCGTATGGACTTCTTTGAAACAATCATGTTTCCGTTCAAGTGGCTTGTGTCTGCCATCATGGTGGTCTTCCACGATGGCCTGAGTGCCATCGGCATGCCGTCCGACAATGGTTGGACCTGGACGCTGTCCATCATCGGGCTGGTGCTGGTGATCCGCGCCGCCCTGATTCCCGTGTTCGTCAAACAGATCAAGGCCCAGCGTGGCATGCAGCTGCTGCAGCCGGACCTGAAGAAGTTGCAGGACAAGTACAAAGGCAAGACTGACCAGCTGTCCCGCCAGGCCATGGCGCAGGAACAGATGGGGATGTACAAGAAGCACGGCACCAACCCGTTCTCGGCCTGCCTGCCCATGCTGATCCAGATGCCATTCTTCTTTGCCCTCTTCACTGTGCTGTCGGGCATTACGTCGGCTGCCAACAAGGGCCTGGGTATCGGGGCAATGAGTCACGATCAGGTGGTGCAGTTCGATCAGTCGAGCATCTTTGGTGCCCCGCTGTCTGCCGCCCTGTTGCATGGCGGAGCAACCAATGTGGCGGTTGTCGTCCTCTCCATCTTGATGATCCTGGCCATGACGGCCTCGCAATTCATCACGCAGAAGCAGATCATGGCCAAGAACATGTCTGAAGAGGCCATGGCCAGCCCGTTCATGCGGCAGCAGAAAATGATGCTCTACATCCTGCCGGTCGTCTTCGGTGTGGGTGGTATCAACTTCCCCATCGGTGTCCTTATCTACTGGACCACCACCAACCTCTGGACCATGGCGCAGCAGTTCTTTGTGATCCGCCGGATGCCGACCCCGGGATCTCCCGCTGCCAAGGCCCTCGCCGAGCGCCGCGCCGCCAAGGGCCTGCCTGCCCTGCCCTTGACAGGTGCGCAGAAGGCGGACGCCGCCGCCGCCGAGGTGGCTGCCGCTGCGGCCCTGGTGGCCAAGAGCCAGCGCGTCCAGCCACAACGTAAGAACAGGAAGAGGAAATAATGTCCGCCGAGAGCACCGAACAGACAGTTTCCGCCGAGGTCATCGACGACGGGACACCGGTCGCAGCCACGCCTGCCGACCAGGAATCCGCTCTGGACGACGACGGCAATCCGGTCAAGGGTGTCTCCGCCAGCCGCCTGGAAGAAGAGGGGGATGTCGCCGCGGATTACCTTGAGGAATTGCTGGACATCGCCGATATCGACGGCGACATTGACATCGAGGTCCGCAACGGGCGCACCTACATTTCTATCGTTGCCGAGGAAAAATCGGATGGCCTTGACCACCTGGTGGGCAAGGACGGCGAAGTCATCGAAGCCCTGCAGGAACTGACCCGGCTGGCCGTGCTCTCCGCGACGGAAAGCCGCTCCCGGCTCGTGCTGGATATCAACGGTTACCGCTCCGAGCGCGCCGGTGAGCTGCAGAAGATAGCGGAAGACGCCGTCGCGTCGGTTAAAGATGCCGGTGACGCCGTTGCCCTTGCCCCGATGAGCGCCTATGAGCGGAAGATAGTGCACGACGCCGTCGCCGATCTGGGACTCATCAGTGAGTCCCAGGGCGAAGGCGCCGACCGTCACATCGTCGTTTCCGCAGACTGACGCCGCCGGATAACTTTGATGGTTGAAATTACGGCAGCTGAACTGCAGGCAGCCCAACGGATCTTCGGCGGCCGGCTGGACCTCGCCGAACGCTATGTGGAACACCTGGCCACGTCCGGCACCGGGCGTGGCCTGATCGGGCCCCGTGAAGTTCCCAGGCTGTGGAGCCGCCATGTGCTGAACTGTGCCGTCATCGAGAGCCAGATTCCCCCCGGCAGCCATGTGGCCGACGTCGGCAGCGGTGCCGGACTGCCGGGCCTCTGCCTCGCGATTGCCCGCCCGGACCTGGAACTTACCCTGATTGAACCCCTCGAGCGGCGCGTCATCTGGCTTCAGGAAGTTGTGGATGATCTCGGCCTGGAAAATGTGATTGTCATGCGCACCCGCGCTGAACTGGCCGTGGGGATGGTGGAGGCAGACGTTGTTACGGCGCGGGCCGTGTCGGCGCTGTCCAATCTCGCGGGCCTGACTATCCCGCTGCTGGCCGGCAAAGGTCTGGTAATTGCTATCAAAGGCCGCAGCGCCGGTGAAGAAATCGAAAAAGCAGCCAAGGTGATCCGGAAGCTAGGCGGCAAAGAGACCTCTGTTGTGCTGGTGGGCGAGGGCCTCCTGGACGAACCCACAACCGTTGTCCGAATAGTTGTGAATAAGCCTCAAAAAATTACCTAACGAGAGCCCGGCACCCTAGGGCCCGAAGGCTAAGAGGTTAGGCTAGTAAGCGGCAGTAAACGCCGAATGAGAGTGAGTGTGTCACAGTGACCAGCAGCGAAGCCTCCACACAGCGGATTCCCCCGTTTCTGTCCCTGGGATCCGCTCGGGCCTTTGTTGCACCCTCAACCACCCTCAACCATTCCGGAAATCGCACTGTTTCGGTTGTTAAGAGCACCGGCAGGGCGAGTGTTTCACGTGAAACAACCTCGGCGACCGGCGCCGGTGCACTGGACTCCTTGGACGACTCCAGTCCGATTGCCCGGGAACTCACCCGCGAGAACAAGCGCCGTGAACGCCTCCTGGGCCGTGAACTTCCGAAGCCCGGGAAGACCAGAATCTTCACGGTCTCCAATCAAAAGGGTGGTGTGGGCAAGACGACCACCACCGTCAACATCGCAGCTGCTCTGGCCGCAGCGGGCCTCAACGTGCTGGTCATCGATATTGATCCGCAAGGGAATGCCTCTACGGCGCTGGGAATTGAACACCACGCCGACGTTGACAGCATCTACGACGTTCTGATCAACGACTTTCCATTGCGGGACGTTGTGGCGCCATGTCCGGACATCGACAATCTGATTTGCGCCCCCGCCACCATCCACCTGGCCGGCGCAGAAATTGAGCTTGTCAGTCTTGTAGCCCGCGAACAGCGTCTATGTCGCGCGATTGACGTCTATGCCAAGGACCGGGCCGAAAACGGCGACGAGCGGCTGGACTATATCTTCATCGACTGTCCGCCAAGCCTGGGACTGCTGACGGTCAATGCGTTCTGTGCCGCAGACGAGGTGCTCATTCCAATCCAGTGCGAGTATTACGCGCTTGAGGGCCTGAGCCAGCTGCTGAAGAATATCGAGATGATCCAGAAGCATTTGAACGCGGATTTGGTTGTTTCAACGATCCTGCTGACGATGTACGATGGCCGGACCAACCTCGCCGCCCAGGTGGCAGCGGAGGTTCGGGAGCACTTCCCCGAGCAGGTCCTGGGTGCGGTGGTTCCGCGTTCCGTGCGCATCTCTGAGGCTCCCAGCTACCAGCAAACCGTGATGACGTATGATCCTTCTTCCAGCGGGGCCCTGTCCTATCTGGAAGCCGCAGCGGAAATCGCGGAGCGTTAGACTCTCTTTCAAGAAGTGCACTAGCTAGAGCCCTGTGACCCGCGGCTCTTCCAATGGAGGGATTTATCCATGAGCGACAAGCGACGTGGCCTCGGCCGTGGACTTGGGGCACTCATTCCAAGTTCCGCCTCTGCTTCGGGAAACGGCTCAGCGCCGTCGCGTCCTGTTGACCTTTTCTTTCCCGAGGCGAGGAAGCGTACCGCCGCCGCGGACATGCCGGTACTTGACGATTCAGTCACCGGCACGCCGGATGTCGACACAGCAACGGCGCAGCCGTCACGAGTCAAGTCCGGCGCTGGCCCCGAAGCGGGCACCACGGCGAACAAGGCCGGCTCGACTGCCGGGGTCAAGAAGTCCCCGGCCCACAAGGCTCCCGCGGCCAGGACTGCGGCTGACATGAGTGATGCCAAGGATGAGTCCGCTGCCACCGCGATCCCCGGTAAAGCGGGATCCAGGGCCGCGGACGACGGCGTTCAGTTGGTTGAGGTGCCGGGCGTCCGCTTTGCCGAGCTCCCGGTGACTGATATCCACCCGAACCGGAAGCAGCCGCGTTCTGTCTTCGATGAGGACGATATGGCGGAGCTTGTTCACTCGGTGCGGGAAATTGGCGTCCTCCAGCCAATTGTGGTCCGAACATCTACCGAAGTAGGTGGGGAACCGTACGAACTCGTTATGGGCGAACGCCGGTGGCGGGCAGTGCAGGCCGCAGGCCTTGAGACGATTCCCGCAATTATTCGTGACACCACCGATGATGATCTACTGCGGGACGCTCTGCTGGAGAATCTGCACCGCAGCCAGCTGAATCCGCTCGAAGAAGCCGCCGCTTACCAGCAGCTGCTCGAAGACTTCGGAACGACGCACGAGCAGCTGGCTGACAGGATCGGGCGCTCCCGCCCCCAGGTATCGAACACGCTTCGGTTACTCAAGCTACCCCCTCTAGTGCAGCGGCGGGTGGCCGCAAGTGTGATCTCGGCCGGCCATGCCCGGGCGCTGCTGGCCCTCCCGGATGCAGCGGCGATGGAACGCCTGGCGCAGAAGATTGTTGCTGAAGGTATGTCGGTGCGTGCTACCGAAGAGGCCGTCACGCTGTACCAGAGCCCTGCGTCGCCGAACAAGAACAACATTCCCCGCCCGGGGGCGCGGCACGAACGACTGGACTACCTGGCATCGTCTCTCTCCGATCGTCTCGATACCAACGTCAAAATATCGTTGGGTGCGCGAAAGGGACGCGTCAGCATTGAATTTGCCAGCGTGGAAGACCTGAACCGCATTATGGATGTCCTGACACCGGGTGCTCCGGGCTAGCAGAATTCCGTAGTTCCCAGTGGGGTCTGTTTCACGTGAAACAGGCCCCATTGTTATTTGCTGGATGCTGCCGGCAAGTCTCATAGGATTGGTGGTCTCGGGGCCGTGGCATGGGCAACCATGCTCCCTTTCTTGGCCTCTGCGCCTGGATCCGGGCTAGCATACGCGATGAAATGGCCTTGTATGGGCGGAGCGGGTGGAAGGAAGGACCTGGATTGTTGACTTAGACAGGTCAGCTGGTCAAATTTTGACGCCTTGACGCTTGCGGAGGGAGCGTGTGCGGATGCTTTGACCTATGAAGCCGGCCCCTATTCTTAGCATCTTTGGTGCTGTGCTTTCGAGGTGCTTGCCGTGAAAAGAGCGGGGAAATATGTTTCACGTGAAACATGAGTAGTCTTCCAATCACGGTTCTTAGTAATATGGCGGCAATTCCCGCGTCGCTCTCCAACTGACGCTTTTTTCTCCGGCGAGATCAGCGGGGTGCAATCGATAGTTCGGAGTCCCGTTTGCGAGTTCCACTTGGGAGTTTCGGCCAATTCGGTAGCAATTCCGGCGGCGACCCTGACGTCCTAGTAGACCCTTGTCTGCGGTTGACGTCTTGAGACACGTCAACATTGCCTCGGTGGAGACGGGCCGGGGACGGCCAATGCGGACGATGGACCGCGAAGTTGTGTTGCGATGGGACTGGTGGGAAGTATTTCCCTGGACGACGCTGCCCCTCCCCAGGGACCGGAGCTCTGTTGGTTGCAGACCCCGAGACCTCCACAGCACGGTCTCAGCCATCAATATCAGCCTTGTTCGCCTATGGAAGGCGACTGGTCCTGACAGCCGCGGAGAAGCGCGACCGTTTCACGTGAAACAATCAGTGGTCCGCTCGATGTGGCTGCTTTAGGGAGACTGCCGTGATTTGTGGGTTTGAGATGCGGCTGAGGGATCTCCGGAGCTATGAAGCCGCGAAGCTTGTAGAACCCCTTCAGCCGCGCGCTACGGGCTCCATTGCCGGGCCGGGACCTTCAGGAGGGTCAGCGCCCTAATGCAGCGCCAGGCGACCTACGGTGGCCCGACAACGCTTGGTGGTCCAGCCCGACCTAAATGCCACCCAGAGAAAATACCTCTACTGTGTATGCCGCTGTCGCGGCCGCAGGGCCTCCAAAGGTGTCCTGCCTCAGGGGTCTTCGAATCTGCCCGGAAGAGGCTTCAACCCGAGGACCCTCAAACTAGGTCAGCCTGCGGTTTGTGGTCCCCCGCGCCGGGTCTGTGGGGACGGAGTACGGGCGTGAAGGACGGCCTCCAGCCCGTGATGGTGCTTTGGGCTCCGCCGTTGCCGGTGTCATCTATCTGTCTACCGCTCCGAGCCCCCAAACTCGGGATGCTGACGAGGCCCGGGGCCGTTAGCCACGGGCCGATTGTCAGGTTGAGCAAGCACCGGATACCAGATTTCGATAGTAGCAGTCGTACCTCTGCTTGGGGTCAACGGATTGTGCCCACTAGTTCACGCATGGCAGCACATTCACTCCTCAGATACTCAGTGCGTGCTGCAGGTGCGACGAAGTGACTCAAGATCACTTTCCAGGTAGCCGATCCGCCGTGGCGGCTGCAAAATCCGGATGCCGGTCCACCCGCCCACAACATGGCGACCGCAGTGATGGTCGTTCCCGTTCAGGACTCTGCTGGTGTCGTCGAGACCGCCCCGGAGGCTTCGGCTGTGGAGCTGATGGCAGGCTCTGATTGCGCTTCTAGGCTGCCGTGTCGTCCCATGGTTGCGCCAATGGGGTTGTCACATCCCAGCCGATTTGCACCGCCCAGAGCTCGACATTGGCGCTGCCGTGGATCATTCGCGCGGGCTCTGGCAGTCCCTTGCCCTGGCAAACCCGGACTCGGATACCTTCTGGTTTGGCTGACCCCGAATTGCTCGTCTATTGGCGGACACGCGCTTTTGACAATGCATCCGTGGCGTTGTCCCGATGGCCTCGGTATGTTCTCGCTCGATGGCCGTCTCGGCTGACTTACCGGTGGACATCGCTGTGGATAACTTTGTGGATGAGCCCCGGTCCCCGGCCGAACCCTGGGGCCGGCGGAGGAGGTCTATGGTCCGTATGGGGACTCTACCCCCGATGCCACAGTGGGTCGACTCTTCACTGTTTCACGTGAAACATACCGCCGCCAGGAGGCAGGCAATGTTCGTTCGCCCGCCTGTGCTTACAAAATCCCCCGCTGATGGTTAATTTTCCGTCTGATTCGAACAAGTGGTGACGCTCAGCCCTGGGTGCGGTGTTCGCAAAGGACTTTCCAGCTGAAGCCGTTCCAACGCCTGCCTTTGATTTGGTGGTCCCGTGAACGAGGCGAAGGTCGATTTTGATCAGACAGCCTCCGGATGCACGGACTGTGGCGGGTCACCTGGCGCCTGTGGATAAGTGTGTGAATAACCTCTGTGGAAAAGGCTGTGGGAAGCAGGTTCTCCTGCCTGTCCAATGATTCTGCGCCGCAGCCAGGAGCCGGCACGTGGACCCGCGCAAGCAGTTCTGACTTTTTTCTCCATGCCGCGCTGGTCTGCTCTTCCCCCTCATTCTTCTGCAGTCTACTGCTGCTCGCAATTCTCCCCCGGCGCCGTGTTGGGTCAATTGGCGCGTCGCCTGACCGGCTGCCGCTGGTGGATTGGGGGTCAAGGCCGGATATCATCGACACGCAAGCGGAGCAGCCCGGCCAGCCTATTCACCTGGCGCCGTCCTCTGCTACTGGCGAAGCTCCCGGATCAACGGGGTTGCGAAGATAGGGGCACTCCCCCCCCAGATCGAAATCCGACCCGGAACAGTCGGAACATTTGGAATACCCGGAAATTCCGGGAGACGGCCACTATAGTCTGTGGGGGCGCATACAGGACGTCAGACCGCCATGATGGCTGCTGCCACCGCCTCCTGGAGTGGGGTGTGTGAGTATGGCTGGTTCTGCCGGGCACTTCGGTTTGTCTCGTGAGCGGCCAGGGGTGGAGGTGTGCCATGCACATTTGCCGGCCTCCAGACCATCGCTTTGCTTGTCAATCGACTGCCTTGCCCTGCACTCTGTGATTCCGACCAAACTTGTGGCGCCCTAGTTCCGGGGAGCGCCACGTCGTAGCTTCGCAGTGAAATATGTAGCCCGCGCGACGGGGCGCCGGAAATTTGGAGTCTTGCGAATTGGCGAACCCGGTTTCTATCTCGCTGCCTCGCCTTGCCCCGCCGTTCCCTCGACGTGCTCTGCTTTTCCTCGCTCCCTCCTGTCCCGTCCTTCCCCGCCGTGTACGTGGGGGGGGGGGGGGGGCGCCAGGGGCATGGAAGGCGGTGAGGGCGCATCTTGTACAGGGGCTCCGCTTGGATGCCGCTCCCTGGGGCGGCCGCAGAGTACTCCTCGCAACACAGGCTAGAGCCGGTGTCGCCCAGATGTCGCGGTCACCAAAACAGCTCTGATGCCCCTCCCGTGCCTGCGGTTTGGTTCTTGGTCGTGACTTCACAAACTCGGATCGAGGCCGGAGGTGAAGAGTCCCGGTTCTCTAGTCGTCACGGGCTTCGATGCAAGACTCAGATGATCGGACGGCAGTCGCCTGGCCGGCCCTGCGGAAGCGTTGAACGCTCGGTTGTTTGCAGGCAACTTTTCGACCTGCCCGGAATTCGGTGAGGATTGCGGGCGTGCAGGGAACGGCCGATCCAGGTGGCGCGAACTACCGTTGACCTCCGTGTTTCACGTGAAACATACTCGGAGCCCGGCCCGAATGGGCTTTAAGCACTGGGCGGACGTTTCACGTGAAACATTCGCCTCCGATCTAATGACACCATTGCATCGCCGATCGCGGATGAGCGGTCTTCAGGCTTCGATCCTCAAGGGCAACAGTCATGGTTGCAAATGACGCTGCAAGATGGGCCCCACACGCGCCCAAATAGTGGGAGCAGACAGATTGACTTGGATTGCCGCTCTTGGAAAACCAATCGGTTGATTCCCTCCAATGCGCGGAGTGATCCTTGGCCTCTTCTGATAGGCACGCGACGGCGTAGCGACCCGCAATGTCTGACCAGTCGCACTTCTGAAGGAATGGGTTGGGGCACCATCGCGCCATAGAAGGCCGCGATGTTGGATTGCGTCGTAGTGGCGCTAGGACCAAGGGTTGCGCTGCCCTGCCAGACTGCGGCAGGTCGTGGCCTTTGTATCGACTCGGCGACTGAAGGCAATTGCAGACCAGACGATGGCCGGGTGGTCGTGCATGAATATTCGATTAAGACGTATTACCTCGCAAAATCACCAAGCGACTCGGATGGTTCCACCAGCTCCGAGTCCCAGGATGTTTCACGTGAAACATAGGCACTTCCGGAAGCACCACCATGTAGATGGTGATCGCTAGCAGTCTGCTGCGACTTCTAAATGGCGCGTGCCGCAACGACTGGTGCGAGGCCTTACGACATCTTCTCTCGTGAAACGCGACGTCCGGCTCACGGGACGTACTCACCACGACCTCGCGAAGATGCCGGCACTCACCGGTCCGCCGGGGATATGTGAGGGTCGCCAGTGAATTAATTGCAGAGCAATCAACCCCCAAAAGGTTCAGAAACCAAACAAGTCTCACTGCCAGTAGAAGCAAACCTCCGGACCCGGGAAACCGTTAGTCGGCGTTTTCGTTGGTTCGTCGGCGTCTTGGCCCGGGGGCTGGGAGGGCACTGCTCAGGGACATGCCCCGCGCCGAGGTGTGCGGATGAACACAGATCCGTTGTGCCCAGTCCCGGGCGCGAGGGATGGACATGACCCCCTGGACAGGACACCGACCCAAAGGGACATGCCCCGCGCCGGGGGCAGCGGACGGACATAGTGTCATTATGCCCAGTTCCGGGTGCGAAGAATGGGCATGTTCCCGGCGGCGCGTAAAGGTCCAGATTCCACGCCGCCGGACCCATCCAACGCCTGACCGGACCTGCCCAACACGACGGGCCGCGACGTTCCTGCCCAGTTACTTCGGCGCCCGGCACCACAAACCTGCGGGAATCCGGGCTTTTTCCGGGCCGATAAGAGGTGTGGCGGCAGGTAACCTGGAAGGAGCGCCGCCAACAAGCACCTGCGTCCGGCCAAGTCAACGAAAATACCCGCCGGACGCGGCGTACCCACCGGACATGCCCCGCTGGACGGGACATGCCCCGCGCCGGGGCCGGCAGGTGGGCATAGTGTCATTGTGCCCAATTTCCGGTGCGAAAAATGGGCATGTCTCGCTGGACTGAACACCGCCCCAAGAGACATGCCCCGCGGCGGGGGCAGCGGGTGGGCATAGTGTCTTTGTGCCCAGTCCCGGGTGCGAAGGATGGGCATGTCCCCCCCATGTCCCCGGCGCTACTACGTCCTGGCGCTGCCTGAACCCCCGACGAACCAAGGACAATGCCCGCTGGTGGCATTTTTCCGGGAGCCAGGAACGTGGGATCCCACACAAGAGTGGCCCCACTTCCGGGAAGTGGGGCCACTTGTGTGGTCTGTGCGGGGCACAGCCCGGTTGGAATTAGGACAGGACGTCCGCGAATTCCTTCTCGAAATACTGCTTCGGGCGGGCGCCGATGACGGTCGCCTTCACCTCGCCACCCTGGAACAGATAGACGGCCGGGATGGAGGTGATCCCATACTCAGCGGCGATGGCCGGGTTGTCGTCCACGTTCACCTTGACGACGTTCACCTTGTCGCTGTACTCGACTGAAATTTCGTCGAGGATTGGTCCGAGCTTGCGGCACGGGCCACACCATTCGGCCCAGAAGTCCACGATGACCGGCTTCTCGGATGCCAGTACGTCGCTGCTGAAACTGGCGTCTGTTACGTCTTTTGCGTTGCTCATAACCTTGTCTCTCTTCAGTTGGTTGCTGCGCGCCGTCTAGGCGTGGAAGTCTGCGAGGTAGTGCTCGACGTCAAGTGCGGCCACACAGCCTGACCCCGAGGCCGTGATGGCCTGGCGGTACGTCGGGTCTATGACGTCGCCGGCGGCAAAGACACCCTTGACGGTGGTCCTGGAAGTGCGGCCCTCGACGGCGATGGTGCCCTCGGGGGTCAGCGCCAGCTTGCCCTTGACGAGATCCGTGCGGGGATCGTTGCCGATCGCCACGAAAACACCGGTGACGGCCAGCTCGGATCCGGTCCCGTCCAGGAGGTTCGTCAACCGCAGCCCGGTGACCTTGTCCTGGCCGATGATGTCCTCGACACCGGTGTTCCAGATGAAGGTGATCTTCTCGTGGGCCTGGGCGCGGTCCGCCATGATCTTGGAGGCACGCAGGGTGTCCCTGCGGTGCACCACGGTGACGGACTTCGCGAATTTGGTGAGGAACAGTGCCTCTTCCATCGCGGAGTCGCCGCCGCCGATGACGGCGATGTCCTGGTCCTTGAAAAAGAAACCGTCGCAGGTTGCACACCAGCTGACGCCGTGGCCCGAGAGCCGCTTTTCATTGGGGAGACCAAGTTCACGGTAGGCCGAGCCCGTGGAAAGAATGATGGACCTGGCCTTGAAAACCTCCCCCGTCGCGATGGTGACCGTCTTGACGTCGCCGTCGAGATCCAGTTCGGTGACGTCCTCGAACTGGATGTCAGTGCCGAATCGGGCAGCCTGCTTCTCGAAGTTCTCCATCAGATCCGGGCCCATAATGCCATCGGGGAATCCCGGGTAGTTCTCGACGTCGGTGGTGTTCATCAGCTCGCCGCCGGCGGTAACCGAGCCCGCCAGGAGCAGCGGCTTCAGGTTGGCACGCGCCGTGTATACCGCAGCGGTGTAGCCCGCCGGGCCTGAGCCGACGATGATGACATCACGTACATCGGACGCGGTGTTTTCTGCGTTGCTCACTGAACGGTGAACCTCTTCCTTTGTCGATGCGCCCGCGCGGGTGGCCGGCCACATGGCACAACTGGTACTTGGTGCTGAATATTCCGCTGGAGCCGGGCACCAGGCGTGCTACTGGATCTTGATCTCCGCCAGCCGAAGGCCAAACCCGAAGCGCGTCTTCGGTGCCGTCAGCTTGGGGAGGGTCTTGATGGAGACGATCACGTACTGCGCCGTGACGGGTTCCTGCAGGGGCATGGTCAGATCCGGGGACGTGAAGCTGTTGCTGCCTGCCTGCTTGGCTCCGTCGAGGGAGGGACGGTCATTGGTGAACACGCTGATGCCTCCGCCGGACGCACCCAGCTGGCTCAGTGTGACCGAGGAGACCTTTGAGGGGCTCTTGAGCTTAATGACCAGCGGAACCTCGGGGGCGAGGCCGCCCCAGTTGTCGGTGGCGAATTCCATGTCCGACCAGTAGCTGGCGCCGTTTCCGTCAAACGTCTTGACCAGGTCGCCGTCGTACGTCCCCGCGAAGTCGAAGTTACCCAGGCGCGTGACGCCTTCGATCGCGGGCGGGCCTGCGGGGGGTGCCGAGCTGGCAGTTCCGGTTGGTTCCGCCGACGTCGGGCCGGGAGTACTGGTGGACGTGCTGCCGCCTGCTGTGGACTGGGGGTTGGTCTTGAAGAGGCTGCCCAGATTGGTCACGGCAAGGATCAGCCCCACCACCAGGACGGCGGCCAGCAGGCCGCCCACGAGCCAGCGCATGGAGCGGGGTTCGCGCGGCGGCTCCTCCTCCTGTTCGTAGTAATCGTCGCCGGCCGCAGACTCGTTCTTCCGGGCCGAGGCCGGGAAGAATCCCGGAGTCCGGTCCGGGGAGGCCACACCCGGGCCTGCTGCGGCCGGATACTCCTGCCCTTGGCTAGAAGTACGCGGATCCTCTGAACCGGCAGAGTCGTAGTCATCGCCGGACCAGAGGGACACCTTGGGCGTCTCCGCCGGAGCCGGCGGCGTCGAACTGGAGCCGCGGCCCGCAGCGGCACCGTTAGCGACACCGGCCTGGACCGGCTGGGGTGCCGTTACATGCGAGGCAGTCTCCTGCGGTGCGGTCTCCGGAGATCTGGAACCGCCGGCCGCAGCAGCTCCGGCCGCCAGACCTGTGGCGCCTGCCGCAGCGGGCGCTCCAGGACCAGCACCTGCCGCGTCGGACGGGGACGCAGCCGGACGAGCGGTGACGCGGGACGGGGACACCGGCGCGGCTGGCTTCTCCGGCGCCGCAGACGACGGGTTCTGTCCGTAGTTGATGAACCCGGCGTCGACTTCCTCGTCGTCGTAGATACCGTCGTAGGTTTCCGGTTCCCTGGAACGCGCCTGCCCGAAGATCTCGCTGCCCAGGGTGTCCGTGAAGAACGGCTCCACATAGGGCGGGTTGGCGGAGACCACAAGGTCCAGCAGATCAGCCGCCGAGGCATGGTTGGTAATCAGGTAGGTCGTGGAATCGCTTACACCAAGATCGAGGATTTGCACGCTCCCGGGACGCTCGCCCGTGGCCACCTCGCGGGCGCTGTGCGCCACTTGATCGGCGTTGCCCGGGCCGGCCACAAGGATGCTGACAGCACGGTTCAGTACCTGGTCCACACCGTCCAGCACCAGATCCTGGTCATGCGAGGTCAGTACGGTGGCAGTGACCTTGTAACGGCCACCTAGCACTGATCCGACATCGATCGGGTGGGACACGGGTTCCTCCTAGACTGTCCGGGGCTGCCGAGCTGACCACTTCATCACTGACCCACGGTCCCCCGGTAAAGCCGGTTGACCGCTGGTCTGCAACTCCCCTTGTTAGTATTCGATCGTAGCCGATGCGGTGTCCCGGCCGCGGGAGCACGGGGCTGCACTACCGGCGTACGCTATTTTTTCTTCTTCCGGCCGAACGGGAAATGCGGATTGTGCCCCGCCGGGCCCTGATAGGTCCGGCGCCCCGGCAATGGAACGTCGCCGCGCCCCAGGCCGCCCTGAGCCGTGCTGGGCACGTCCTCAGCGGGCAGGTAGCCGCCGTCCGGCCCGGTCCGTCCGGCCCGGTCATCCTGATCTGCCAGGTCTGGACCGGCACGGAAGGAGGCAGCGTCGAATTCGCCCGAAATTCTGGGGATCAGGCCGGTGTCCACCGAAACAGTGGCGCGTTCCGGCGTCGTACGTGCCGCAACGGTGACATCCGGACTGTTCCCGGCGCCGGGAGGGGCTGCCGGACGGCGGAGCCTTCCCAGCAGCGGCTGCAGCAGATCCCGGAGTTCAGTGACCCGGAAGAGTTTCAGCAGCACGAGGTAGACGGCCAGCATGACCGGCCCGACGACGACGATCGTTACCAGCGCGGCCGGTCGGCTGCTCCAGGCGAACCCTTCCGGGCTGTAGCTGCCCAGCAACCACAGGCCCACCGCCCCGGCGAGGGCCGAGCCCAGGGCCGCGTAGCCCATCCGGATGTATGAGATGGCGATCCGCGGACCGTCCAGATGGCCCAGGAGCCGGCGCAGGAAGAACGCGCTGACGATCACGGACAGGATGTTGCCGCCGGTGTACAGGGCTGCGATGGCGAAGATGATCTGGTCGTACGGCAGGAACTGGATCAGGAAAGCGGCCACAACATTGACCAGGGCCAGCACCAGCTGGATGAAGAACGGCGTCCGCGCATCCTCGTTGGCGTAGAACACCCGGGACATCATGAAGTTGGCGCTCATGAAGGGGGTACTGAGTGCCAGGAGCGTCAGCGTCTGGGCGAGCATGGCACCGTCCTGCCGCGCACCGCCGGAGAAGAACATGCCCAGCGGTCCGGCCAGCGCGAACAGCGCCAGTGCGCCGAAGACCGTGGCCACCGCCATGGTCCGCAGTCCGTGCGAGAGGGCGTCGCGCAGCGCGTTCCGGTCCCCGTCCTGCGAGGCCCGGGTCATCCGGTTGAACAGCACGGTGGCCAGCGACAGCGCAATGATGGAGTGCGGCAGCAGATAGAGCTGGCTTGCCACCTCCAGCACGGCGTTGCCCGGCAGCGTGTCCGCGGCCGGATCGCCCGCCCGCTCGAGCCGGAGACGCTCGGCCCCGGGAATCGTGGCGATGCGCATGACGTACAGGAAGGCGAGCTGCCCGACGGCGGCGGTGGCCAGCGTCCACACGCTCAGCCTGGCAGCCTGTCCCAGACCGACGCCGCGCCAGCCGAAGCGCGGCCGCAGGCCAAGCCGCAGCCGGAACACCGGGATCAGCAGGATGGCGGTCTGCGAAATCACGCCAATGGTGGAGAAGCCGGCCACGAGAAAAGTCTGGGTGGAACCCCAGTTATCGAGGGTGTGGGGATTGGTCAGGTTGGCGCCCATGATGCCGATGAACATGCCCAGCCCGGCGATCGCGACGACGTTGTTCAGGATCGGGGCCCACATCGCCGGTCCGAAGGCCCCGTGGGCGTTCAGGACCTGGGTCAACAGGGCGTAGAGACCGTAGAAAAAGATTTGCGGCAGGCACCAGAACGCAAAGGACACGGCCAGCGATTTCTGCTGCGGGGAGTAACCCTGCGTGGTCAGTTCTATGACCCAGGGTGCCAGCAGCGTCACCAGCAGGGTGAGGGCGAGCAGGACCAGCACGGCCAGCGTCAGCAGCCGGCTGATGTAGTCCGCTCCCTTGTCCGGCGCCTTGCTGGCCTTGATGATCTGGGGCACCAGGACGGCATTGAAGACGCCTCCGGCCACCAGCAGGAAAATCAGGTTCGGCAGGTTGTTCGCGTTGATGAACGTGTCAGTGACGGTGGAGCCGAGGCCAAGGGCAGCGCCCAGCATCCAGGTCTTGCCGAAACCGAGGAAGCGCGAGACCAGCGTTCCCGCTGCCATGATGGCGCTGGAACGGGCCTCTCCGGACTGGACTGCTGTGGAATCGGCGGGGCCGGAGTGCGCTGGGGTGGGTTTGGCAGATGACATCCTCTTCATCGTCTCACCCGGGCATGGCACAAGGTGCTATCCGCGCCCGATTGCGGCCGCTTTCCCGTCCGTCAGCGGATTTCGGGGAGCACTTCCCTGGCGAGATCCGCGATGCGGCGTTCGTTCGGGAAAGAGAGCTTGCGGGCCAACTCCTGGATGGGAACCCAGGCCACGTCCACGGCTTCCTGATCGGGATCGTTTTCAATGGTCAGGGCCCCTCCCGTGGCCTGCAGCAGGTAATGGTGGACGGTCTTGTGGACGCGGTGGCCGCTGACGGTGAACCAATAGTCAATGCTTCCCAGCGGCGCGAGGATCTTGCCTTCGATGCCGGTTTCCTCTGCGATTTCACGCACGGCGGCTTCCTCGTTGCTTTCCTGGCCTTCCGGATGGCCCTTCGGCAGGCACCATTCCAGTCGTCCGCCGCGGTTAAGGCGGGCGATAATCGCAACCCGCAGTTCGGCGTCGGACGTGTCCACAACGACGCCGCCGGCGGAGACTTCCTCGACGGTGGGAAGGGAGGCCTGGCCCAGGTGCTGCACGGGCGCGACATTGCCGCCGATTGCCGATGGCAACGGTGCGTTTGTCCTCCTGCCGGGAGCGCTCGGTACGGGATGGGCCATGATGTCCACTCTAACGACACTTGTCCTCACTTGATGACCTGAACATGACAGGAAAGTGGACGGCAGGGAAAGTCGATTGTGTCCGCCGCCGCCGCGCCCGGCACCTACGGCGGGCCGCCGGGAAGGATCCGGTGTGGTGCTGGCGCTCTTTTCTGACAAGCTTAAGAAACTATGGCGCACGCACATCACAAGACTGACCCGCACACTGTCGAATTCCAGGTGGACCCGGTGGTTCTGGAGCTCGGACGGCGGTTCGTCGGCGCCGGCCATGAGCTCTCGCTGGTGGGCGGGCCGGTGCGTGACCTCTTCCTGGGCCGGGTATCCCCCGACCTGGATTTCACCACCGACGCCACCCCTGACCAGACCGTCGCGCTGATCAGGAAGTGGGCGGACAACTACTGGGAGATCGGGCGCGCTTTCGGCACCATCGGGATGCGCAAGGCAGGTCTTCAGATCGAAATCACCACCTACCGCGCGGAAGCCTACGACCCGAACTCGCGAAAACCGGTGGTCGCGTTCGGGCACTCACTGACGGAGGACCTGCAGCGGCGGGACTTCACCATCAACGCCATGGCGTTGCGCCTGCCAGCACTGGAGCTCGTGGACCCGTTCGGCGGCGTCCGTGACCTGCACGCCTCCGTCCTTGCCACTCCAGGGGCTCCCGAGGCGTCCTTCTCCGACGACCCGCTGCGCATGATGCGCGCCGCCCGTTTCGCCGCCCAGCTCGGCGTGGAGGTGAACCAGGACGTCCGTGCGGCCATGACCCGGATGGCCGAACGGATCACCATGATCTCCGCGGAACGGGTGCGCGAGGAACTGGTCAAGCTCATTTGCGCCACCCATCCCCGCGCGGGGATTGACTTGCTCGTGGAGACCGGGCTGGCCGAGTTCGTGCTGCCCGAGGTGTCCGCGTTGCGCCTGGAATCGGACGAGCACCACCGGCACAAGGACGTCTACCAGCACTCGCTCCAGGTTCTCGAGCAGGCCGCCGCCCTAGAGAGTGACGCGGACGGCCCCGTGCCCGGCCCGGACTTCGTGCTGCGGTTCGCCGCCCTGATGCACGACGTCGGCAAGCCCGCGACCCGCCGCTTCGAGCCAGGCGGCGCGGTGAGCTTCCGGCACCACGACATGGTGGGTGCCAAGCTGACGACGAAGCGGATGAAGGCACTGCGCTTCGACAACGAGACGATCAAGGCCGTGGCCCAGCTGGTGGAGCTGCACATGCGCTTCTACGGCTACGGCGATGCGGGCTGGAGCGATTCCGCAGTCCGCCGGTATGTCACCGACGCGGGACCGCTCCTGGACCGGCTGCACCGGCTGACCCGTTCGGATGTGACCACACGCAACCAGCGCAAGGCCGAGCGGCTCTCTTTCGCGTACGACGACCTGGAGGCAAGGATCGCGGCACTGCGCGAGCAGGAATCCCTCGAGGCGGTCCGCCCGGATCTGGACGGCGGCCGGATCATGGCGCTGCTGGGGCTCAAGCCCGGCCCTGTTGTCGGCCGCGCCTACAAGTTCCTGCTGGAAGAACGTATGGAGTACGGCCCGCTGGATCCCGACGTGGCCGAGTCCAAGCTGCGCGAATGGTGGGCCGCCCAGCCGGAATCCACTCTCGAACCGTCCACCACCGAGGAGTCCTAAGTGATTGCACCGTCCAACGGCCCCCGTCCGCAGCTGTGGATCCTGCGGCACGGCGAAACCGAATGGTCAAAGAGCGGTCAGTACACCGGGCTCACCGACCTTCCGCTGACAGTGGAGGGCGAGCAGCAGTCCGTTGAGGCCCGGACGGTGCTCGACGCCGTCGACTTCGATCTGGTGCTGACCTCGCCCCTGCGGCGGGCGCGGAGGACGGCGGAACTCGCCGGGTATCCCGACGCCGAAGCGGAACCCCTGGCGGTGGAGTGGGACTACGGCGAGTATGAGGGGATCAGCTCGGACCTCATCCGCAAAGACAACCCGGACTACCTGATCTGGACCCACGGCGTGCCCAACGGCGAGTCCCTCGACGACGTGGCTGCGCGGGCGGACAAGATCGTGGCCCGCGTGCTGGAATCCGGGCTGGACAATGTGCTGATTGTGGCGCACGGACACTTCTCCAGGATCCTGACCGCCCGCTGGCTCGGGCTTGATGCCCACGAGGGCCGGCACTTCGTCCTGGGGACCGCGAAAGTCTGCACGCTGGGCTGGGACAAGAAGACGCCGGCAGTGGTCCGCTGGGGCCTGTAAATACGGTTTAGAAAAAACTTTAAGAAAGTTTATGAATGTGGTAGTCAAACGCTGCATTCATAGTGTATTTTTATTTCTGGCCCCAGAGCGATTTGCCGGGGTCACGGCGCGCGCCGCCCGGTCAGTTATCCGGAGCTGCGGCAGAACAGAAAAGGAGGTTGGGAAAATGATTACTTTGACTAGCGGATGGATGTACACCCTCACCGCAATCCCGGCCTCTGCTGCTGAATCGCGCCCAAATTCCGGACCGACCGCCTCCTGACCCTCCCGCTTCGGGCCTAGCGAATTTGAGCTAGGCAGTGACGCCAGGGCCATACCGGGACTTCCGGCGAAGTCCTTGACAGTGGACTGACCTGGGCGGAACCACGCGGTTGCGCAGCATCCCCATAGTTCGGAACCCAGCTTCTTGTTTGGGGTTTGCGGCGCTCCTGCGTGCAGGGGCCAGCCTTTCACCTGGCGAAATCAATTCATCAGTGCCGGGTATTTCCGCGCCCAATTCCGGGCGTTTCATCCGCTAATAAGTCCTTCCTCGAATGGGGCTCTAATTGTCATGCCTGATTTCTTTCCCATTTCCACAGCAGTGCCCATGAAAGGTTCACCGTGACTACCGCTAGCAGCACGCCGGCACGCGGCTTCCCAACGCAGCCCCCCGGCCCCAGCCACCGATCCACGGCCCACCGTGGCTCAGCCCACCGACTTTCAGGCCACCGGCAGGAGGTGACAACCATGATGCAGAAACTCCGGGCGGTCCTGCGCTTCGGCCGCAGGCCGGCCCCGCGGCACACCACACTCTTCAACGGACAACTCCTCGACCAGAAGCGTGAGGACGTATACGTCGCATTGCACCAGTTCGGTCTCCTCCGCTGACGCAGTCCACAATGTCCCGCGGCGAAACTGATCCGCAGGGAGCCCTCGCAGCGGCGCGTGGGCTCCCTCTTTTCTGTTGCTGTTCCCGGGGCGCCGTCGGGCTGCCGGGCGCATGGCGAAGCACGGCCGTCCGCCGCCCCGGTAAGCTCAAGGGCATGCAGGAGACAAAGCCGCCGGAGCACCGCAAACGGGCCCGCCTGGTCATCCCGAGCCGCAGCGACCCGCTGCTGAGGAACTTCACAGAACTCATCGGCGGACCCATGGGTCACCGCTCGGCACCGGGCATCGTCTCCCCGGGATTCTTCACCGTGGAACGGGTCCTGATTTTGCTCACCGTCCTGGCAGCGCTGACCGGGATCCTCCTCAAGTCCTACTGCCGAAGCAACGGCTGGGAAACGCCCGGCCAGTTCTATGCCACCTGCTATTCGGACTTCCCCGAGCTGTTCAGGAACCGGGGACTCGGCGACGGCGCCTTCCCCTTCGTGACGGCGGGGACCTTCTTCGAATACCCCGTGCTGATGGGATTCATCGCCGGCGCCACGGCGCTGCTGGTACCCGGCGAGGGGGTCACAGACGCACGCATCCTCGGGTATTTCGACGTCAACGCCACCTTGATCGCCGCCGTCTGGATCATCACCGTCCTGGCCACGGCCCGGATGACCCGCCGCCGCCCCTGGGACGCCGCCATGGTGGCCGTCGCCCCCGGCATTGTTCTGGCCGGCACAGTCAACTGGGACATGTGGGCCGTCGCGCTGCTGGCCGTTGGCATGTACTGCTTCTCCCGGAACAAGCTTGCGCTGGCCGGGATCTTCATCGGCCTGGGCGCGGCAACCAAGCTCTACCCCCTGCTGATCCTCGGTGCGGTACTGCTTCTCACCCTCCGCACAGGCCGCTTCCGTGCCTTCCTGGTCACCGCCGGAGCCGCCGCAGCAACCTGGCTTGCCGTGAACCTGCCGGTCGCGGCCCTCGACCCGGCCGGGTGGAAGTACTTTTACCAGTTCACCGAGGAACGCCCCGCCGGCTACAGCTCGCCCTGGTTTGGCTACAACCTCGTGGCTGGCCGCCTTGGCTGGGTGCCGCTGCAGGCCGAAGCGATTAACACCCTGGCCCTGAACCTCTTCGTTCTGGCCTGCATCCTGATCGGCGTGCTGGCCCTCACAGCAGCGCGGCGCCCCAGGCTCGCGCAACTGGTTTTCCTGATTGTCGCGGCCTTCATCCTCACCAACAAGGTGTACTCACCGCAGTTCGTCATCTGGCTTGTTCCCCTGCTGGCCCTCGTCCGGCCCGGATGGCGGGACTTCCTGATCTGGCAGGCCTTCGAGGCGCTGCACTGGGCCGCCGTCTGGATGTACCTCGGACAGGTGACCAGCGGAGGTGCCACCCAGCACAACATCGACATGCCCTACTACGTCCTGGCGGTCGTCTGCCATATGCTGGCCACCGCGTACCTGATGGCGCGCGTGGCCTGGGACGTCTGGGATCCACGCAACGACGTGATCCGCCGGCACGGCCTGGACGATCCTCATGGCGGGCCCTTCGACCGCGCACCTGACTGGCTGCGGCTGGATCCGGCGCGCCCCTCGGCTTCCCTGCTGCCCTGGCGCAAGGCGGCGGCGGATGCCTGACGTCGCCGTCGTCGGATCGGGTCCGAACGGGCTCGCGGCCGCGGTGACGATGGCCCGGGCCGGGCTCAAGGTGCACGTTTACGAGGCGGCCGGCACCCCCGGCGGCGGCCTGCGGACTTCGGAGCTGATGGAACCCGGCCACTTCCACGACATTTGTTCAGCGGTGCATCCGATGGCCCTCGCCTCGCCCTTCTTCCGGGCGTTCGAGCTGTCCCGGCGGATCCGCCTGGCCGTTCCCGAGGTGTCCTACGGCTCCCCGCTCGACGGCGGAAGCGCCGCCGTCGCGTACCGGTCGCTGGAGCGGACGGCCGCAGAACTGGGGCGCGACGGCGCCGCCTATCACCGGTTGATGGCGCCGCTGGTGCAGCGCGTGGACGGCATCGCAGAGTTCACGCTGAACCAGCTCTTGCGGCTGCCGAAAGACCCACGCGCGGCTGCCGTCTTCGGGCTCCGGACCCTGGAACAAGGCTCCCCGCTCTGGGGGGCGAGGTTCCGGGAGGAACTGGCGCCCGCCTTGCTGGCAGGGGCCGCGGCGCACGCCGTCTCCAGGCTGCCCTCGCTAACGGCAGCCGGGGCCGGACTCATGCTGGGCGCGCTGGGACATGCCGGCGGCTGGCCCATCCCCGTGGGAGGATCCGCGGCGATCTCCCGGGCCATGGTGACCGACATCGAAGCCCACGGCGGGGTAGTGGAAACAGGGGCGCGGATCGGATCGCTGGCCGAACTGCCGCCGGTCCGGGCCACGCTGCTGGACGTGGCCCCGCCCGGGCTGCTCCGGCTCGCCCACGGACGGCTCCCCGTGCGCTACCGCCGGGCGCTGGAATCCTTCCGCTTCGGAAACGCCGCCTGCAAAGTCGATTTCATCCTGTCCGGACCGGTTCCGTGGGCGGCGCCGGGCCTCGCCGCCGCGGGGACCATCCACGTGGGCGGGACGCGGGCGGAGACGGCCGAAGCGGAGAACCTCGTGGATGCCGGCCGGCACCCCGAGCGGCCCTACGTCCTGGTTTCGCAGCCGTCGCGCTTCGACGCCGGCCGGGCCCCGGCCGGACGCCACATCCTATGGAGCTACTGCCACGTTCCGGCCGGTTCCACGGTGGATATGGGCGAGGCCGTCATCGCCCAGCTGGAGCGCTTCGCACCCGGATTCCGGGACCTGGTGGTCCGCTGCCACGTGACGACGGCGGCCAGCCTGGCCGACTACAACGAAAACTACGTCGGCGGCGATTTCAGCGCCGGCCTGATGGACCTCCGCGGACTGCTGCGGCGGCCTGTGCTGAGCCCCGTGCCGTGGCGAACGCCGCTGCCCGGCGTGTACCTGGCCTCCTCGTCCACGCCTCCGGGACCCGGGGTGACCGGCATGCCCGGCTTCCACGCCGCGAGATATGCCCTAAAAGACATATTCGGCCTGCCCGTGCCGGGACTGGGTCTGTAAGGCGTCAACGCTCGGGCGCAGCGGGGCCCGGCACCTGGTCCCCGCAGCCGGAGCGGCCCGCCGCCGGCCCGGGGGACCGGGCGTCTCCACTGCTCCTTCCCAGTTACCAGTCCCGGGACTACCGGCCGTCCCGGGAAAACGCCCGGAATCCGCGGGAGGCAGGAAGGCCGGCGCCGAGTAACCGGGCGGGAGCGTCGGTGCAAGCACTGTGTGACAAGGGACGTGACAAAGGAATTGTCCGGAGTTCGGGGCATAATGGCGCGATGGGGAACTCATCAAAACTGTCACTTGTCCTTGTCGGGCTCATTCTTGGCGCCTCCCTCGTGGGATGTTCGGACGGGCGCGCCGGCGCGCAGGATGCCGCGAAGCAGCTTGCGTCTGCCGTGGCGGCGCTCGACGTCGGCTCCGTTGCCTTTGCGGGCAAGGATGCTGCGGCGGCCAATGAGCAGGTCAGGGCCGTTTTCAAGGCGCTGGAACCGGACAAGCCGTCCGTGCAGGCGGGTGAGCTGACGCTGGAGTCGGACACTGCCACGGTGCCGCTGAACTACAGCTGGACTGTGGGCCCGGACGAGTGGAAATACACGGTCTCCGCCCAATTGAAGAAGTCCGGCGACGAGTGGCTGACCGTCTGGAATCCAGCCATGCTGGTGCCTGGGCTGGCGGACGGGGACATCCTCAGCCTGTCGGCGGAATCACCGCAGCGGGCTGCCATCCTCGGCGCCGGGGACGTTCCCTTGGTCACCTACCGGGCGGTGGTAAACGTCGGCATCGACAAGCCGCAGCTTGCGGGGGCCGATGCCGCGGATCCGGCCACTCAGCTCGCCCAGCTGGTGGGCATCGACCCGGCCGCCTATGTGCAGCAGGTGAAGGCATCCGGACCGGAGGCATTCGTAGCCGCCATCACCCTGCGCACGGACGGACGCACCATCACCGACGCCCAGATTGCGGCGATTCCCGGCGCCCGGGCCATCCCGGATTCGCTGCCGCTTGCCCCCACCCGCACGTTCGCCCGCGCACTGCTGGGCACCGCCTCCGAGGCCAGCGCGGAGCAAATCGAACAATCCAGCGGAGCGCTGAAACCAGGAGACACCACCGGCACCGGCGGACTCCAGCAGCAGTATGATGCCCAGCTGCGCGGCACCGATTCGACCGTGATCCGGGCCCAGAAGGCAGGGCTCACCGCAGAAGAGCTGAGGGCGGTTCCGGACCCGCGCAGGGTCCTGTTCCAGGTCCAGGGAAAGCCGGGAACGCCGCTGCAGACCACCCTGGATCCGAACCTGCAACAACTCGCCGAGGACATTCTGGGCAAGGTGGGGCCGGCATCGGCGATCGTTGCGCTCCGCCCGTCCACAGGCGCCGTCCTTGCCGCGGCCTCCGGCCCCGGCAGCAACGGCTACGACACCGCGATGCTGGGCCAGTACGCCCCCGGCTCGATCTTCAAGATTGTGGACTCGCTGGCCATGCTCCGCAACGGCGCGACCCCGGAATCCAAGGTTGACTGTCCGGCCACCCTCACCGTGGACGGACGGACATTCAAAAACGCTGAAGGCTACCCCGCCGCCTCACTGGGTTCCGTGAGCCTGCGCGATGCCTTCGCCCACTCCTGCAACACCGCGTTCATCAACGCCCGCGGCATTGTCAAGCAGGCCCAGCTGGAAGCCGCTGCCACCTCTCTGGGTGTCGCCGTGGAAGCCCCGTCGCTTGGGGCGGTCGCGTTCCTGGGAGCCGTTCCCGGGGACGCCGAAGGCACCGAACATGCCGCCTCGATGATCGGCCAGGGCAAGGTGCTTATGTCCCCGCTGGCAGCCGCGATCATGGCCGGCTCGGTGGCGAAGGGCGCCCCCGTCTCGCCGCAGCTCGTGCTGAACCCCGGCGCCGGCGGCGCAGCAGGGGCAAGCGCCTCGGCCTCCCCGACAGCCGGACCTACGGCGTCGGCCGGTCCGACGCCGTCGGCCGCTCCGGCCCCCGCGAAGACCTCCGGTACGCCGGTCACGGCAGCGGAGGCCGCCGCCCTGGCGGACATGATGCGCGCCGTGGTCACCTCCGGCCATGCCGGCTTTTTGGCGTCCGTTCCGGGCGCTCCCGTGGGTGCCAAGACCGGCACGGCCGAATTCGGCAAGGACACCCCGCCCAAGACCCACGCCTGGATCGTGGCCGTGCACGGGGACCTCGCCGTCGCCGTGTTTGTGGCGGAAGGCGGCCTCGGCGCCACCACTTCCGGACCGCTGCTCAAAGAGTTCCTGACCGCTGCCGGCTGACCCGATCCCTGGACGTTCTCTCGCCTTTGCGGCCGAAACCACGGACGCCCCCGCACCTGATGTGAGGGGGCGTCCGTTCAGGGATCGCGGGAGGTGGGTGAGGGTCTCAGGCGGCGAAACCGTCTGCGATGTCCAGGACTTCGTCGATAATGGCGAGGCCGGACGTGGTGTCCTCTACGCTGGTGTTGCAGGGCGGGACCACGTGGATGCGGTTGAAGTTGGCGAACGGCAACAGGCCGCGTGACTTGCAGGCCGCCACGAGCTGGTTCATTTCCGGACTGGAGCTTCCGTAGGGGGCCAGCGGCTCGCGCGTCGTGCGGTCCTTGACCAGCTCGATGGCCCAAAAGACGCCCGTGCCGCGCACTTCGCCGACCGAACGGTGGTTTTCGGCGAAGCCGGCGAGGGCCGGGCCAATCACGGTCTCGCCGAGGAACGCTGCGTGTTCCACGATCTGCTCGTCAGCCATGGCGTTGATGGTGGCGACCGCGGCCGCCGTCGCGAGCGGATGGCCGGAGTATGTCAGGCCGCCCGGGTAGACCCGCTTTCCGAAAGTTGCCGCGATCTCGGGGCTGATGGCAACACCGCCCAGCGGCACGTACCCGGAATTCACGCCCTTGGCGAAGGTGAGCAGGTCCGGGACAACGCCGAAGTGTTCGACGGCGAACCACTTTCCGGTCCGGCCGAAGCCCGCCATTACCTCGTCGGCGATGAGGATAATGCCGTGCCGGGTGCACAGGTCACGGACGCCCTGCAGGTAGCCCGGCGGGGGCAGGTAGATCCCGGCGGTCCCGGGAATCGATTCGAGGATCAGTGCCGCGATGGTGGATGGACCCTCGAAGCTGATCAGCTGTTCCAGGTGCTCGAGCGCCCGCTGGCTTTCCTCCGCCTGCGTCGTGGCGTGGAAGGCCGTGCGGTACAGGTACGGGGGAAAGAAACGGACGGCGCCGGCGCTGCCGTTGTCGCTGGCCCAGCGGCGAGGGTCGCCCGTCAGGTTAACGGCAAGCTGCGTCCCGCCGTGGTAGGAGCGGTAGGCCGAGAGGACCTTGTGCCGGCCGGTGTGCAGCCGCGCCATCCGGACGGCGTGTTCGTTGGCGTCGGCGCCCCCGTTTGTGAAGAAGATCTTGTCCAGTTCACCCGGTGTGCGTTCGGCAATCAGGCGCGCGGCCTCCGAACGGGCGTCGTTGACGTAGCTCGGCGCGATGGTGCAGAGCTTGGCGGCCTGGGCTGCGATGGCGGAAACGACGGCGGGGTGCTGGTGGCCGATGTTCGTGTTGACCAGCTGGGAGGAGAAGTCGAGGTACTTGTTGCCGTCTCCGTCCCAGACGTGCGATCCCTCGGCCGCCGTGATGACCATCGGATCCAGGAGGTCCTGGGCGGACCAGGAGTGGAAGACGTGCTTGCGGTCCAACTCGTAGGCGCGGCGGGCGCCGTCGGAGGCCTGCTGCTGCTGTAGGGCTCCGGTTTCAAGGGTGGAAGTCATGTCGGGTGCCTTTCGGGTACGGGTGGCTCAGGCGTTCTGCGGGAAGCCGAGGTTGATGCCGCCGTGGCTTGGATCCAGCCAGCGGGAGGTGACGGCTTTGCCGCGGGTGAAGAAGCCGACGCCCTCGGTGCCGTGGGCGTGGGTGTCCCCGAACAGCGAGTTTTTCCAGCCGCCGAACGAGTAATAGGCCATGGGGACCGGCACCGGGACGTTGATGCCCACCATGCCAACTTCCACTTCGTTCTCAAAGCGGCGGGCCGCGCCGCCGTCGTTGGTGAAGATGGCGGTGCCGTTGCCGTAGGGGTTGGCGTTGATCATGGTGAGCGCCTCGTCGTAGCTGTCCACCCGGAGGACGGAGAGGACGGGGCCGAAAATCTCATCGGTGTAGATGGACATGTCCGTGGTGACGTGGTCGAAGAGTGTGGGGCCGACGAAGAAGCCGTCGCCTTCCGCATCCGGGGCGAGGGATCGGCCGTCGACGACGAGGCCGGCACCGGCCGCTTCGCCGGCGTCGATGTAGCCTGCCACCTTGTCCCGGTGCGCGGCGGTGACCAGCGGGCCCATGTCGCAGCCGCGCAGGCCGTCTCCGGTGCGCAGCGTTGCGGCCCGCTGGGCGATTTTGGCCACCAGTTCATCGCCGATGCCGCCGACGGCGAGCAGTGCCGAGATGGCCATGCACCGTTCTCCGGCGGAGCCGAAGCCTGCGTTGATGGCGGCGTCCGCGGCGAGGTCGAGGTCGGCGTCGGGCAGGACAATCATGTGGTTCTTGGCTCCGCCAAGGGCCTGGACCCGCTTGCCGTGGGCCGTTGCCGTCTCGAAGACGTATTTGGCGATCGGTGTGGAGCCGACGAAGGAGACGGCCTTGATATCCGGGTGGGTCAGGAGGGCGTCGACCGCCACCTTGTCGCCGTGCAGGACATTGAAGACGCCGTCCGGCAGTCCGGCTTCCTTCCAGAGTTCCGCCATCCAGTTGACGGCCGTGGGATCCTTTTCGCTCGGCTTGATCACCACGGTGTTGCCGGCGGCGATGGCGAGGGGGAAGAACCACATGGGCACCATGGCGGGGAAATTGAACGGGCTGATGATGGCGACCGGGCCGAGCGCCTGCCGGATCGAATGGACGTCGACGCTGGTGGATGCGTTTTCCGTGTAGCTGCCCTTGAGCAGGTGCGGGATGCCGCAGGCGAATTCCACGACTTCCTGCCCGCGGGTCACTTCGCCGAGTGCATCGTCGAGGACCTTGCCGTGCTCGGAGGTGATGATTGCGGCGAGCTCACCTTTGCGGGCGTTGAGCAGCTCGCGGAAGGCGAACAGGACCTGGGTGCGGCGGGCGATGGAGGTGTCACGCCAGGCGGGGAACGCGGCCCTGGCGGCGGCGATGGCGGCGTGGGCCTCTTCCGCGGAAGCCAGTGAAACTTCGCCGGTCACCTTGCCTGTGGCCGGGTTGGTGACGTCCGCCGTGCGTCCGCTGGCCGGGGCGTAGCTTCCGTTGATCCAGTGCTCAATGGTGTTCACGGTTTCTCCTCATGCGTAACTTGGATGCGTTGCATCCAGTGTTTCCGCCGGATCCCGGTGCCGTAAGGGCGCAGGTGTAAAGAAATCCGGGTTCAGGTTTACACTGTGTCAATGCTGCCCACCGTCCGCTCGATCCTTGGCCTGCCCGTGCTCCGCGAGGCGGCTCCGCTCCTGCTCGGCGGCACCGGCGCGCTGGACCACCCGGTGCGCTGGGTCCATGTGAGCGAGGTGCTCGACCTTTCCGGACTGCTGTCCGGCGGCGAGCTGGTGCTCACCACCGGTCTGGAACTGGAAAAGGAACCCGGCCTGACGGCGTCGTTCATCAGATCCCTCGAGCAGGCGGGAGCTTCCGGCCTGCTGGTGGAACTCATCGGAAACCGGAAGCTCAGCCTGGACGCCCTGCGCACGGCCGCGCTGGGCACGGCCCTGCCCGTGATGGTGGTGGAACAGCGGGTGCGGTTTGTGCAGATCACCGAGATCGTGCACCGGATGATCGTCGCCGAACAGCTGGAGCGGGTGGAGCGCGCCCGCGACGTCCACGAGGCCTTCACGGTGCTCAGCCTGGAAAGCGCGGGGACACAGCAGGTGGTGGAGCAGGCGTCCGCCATGATCGGTGCGCCCGTTGTCCTGGAGGACCTTTCCCACCTGGTGCTGGCGTACTCGGCCCGGCAGCTCCAGACAACCGAACTGCTCAACGACTGGGAGCGGCGGTCGCGGACCACGCGGTCACCGTCCGGGACGGCCCGGACCGGCCCCGAGGACTGGCTCCAGACGCCGGTGGGCGTCCGGCGGAACCTTTGGGGCCGGCTGGTGGTTCCGGTGCCGCTTGCCGACGACGATGCGGCGGCCATGGTGCTGGAACGCGCCGCGCAGACACTGGCCATCAACCGGCTGGCGGAACGGGACCGGCGCGAGCTGAGCCACCAGGCGCAGGCCGGGCTCCTCAACGCCCTGCGCCAGCCCCGGGGTCTGGGCGAGGACGAGGCGCAGGCCAGGGCCGCTGCCTTGGGGCTCAGGCGGGCGCCGTACTACGTGCCGCTCGTATTCCGGAGCCGCGCAACAGCCGCGGATCCCTCGCGGCAGGGGGCATCCGGTGACGATCCGCTGGCCGGGCAGCAGGAAGAGCGCGCGCTGCTGGACCAGCTTGCGAGGGCGCTCAAATCCGTGTCGGGGAGCGCCCTGACCGCGAGTATCCGGCCCGGCTCGGTCGGCATGATCCTGGCCATTTCCGCGAAGCAACTGGAGGATCCGACGCTGCAGCGGCTCGCCGACGCACTGGCCGGCAACGTCACGCCCGCCGGGCGCGCGCCCGGCAGCCCGGCAGGCAGCCCGCCCGGCGGTCCGGCGGGTAGCTTGGCAGGCAGCCCGCCCGGCGGTCCGGCGGGTAGCTTGGCGGGCAGGCCGCCCGGCGGTCCGGCGGAAGTGGAGTGGAGCATCGGCGTCGGGCAGCTCCGGAGCTCCCTGCTCGAAGCGGCCGCGGGCGTCGATGAGGCCGCCCACGTCGCCGAAACGGCAGCGACCCTCCGGGAAGGCCGGAAATCGTTCTACCGGGCCACCGACGTCCGCCTCCGGGGGCTGCTGGCCCTGCTTCGGAAGGACCCGCGCGTCCAGCAGTTCGTGGAATCCGAGCTCGAGGGCGTCCTGGCGGCCGACGCCCGGGCCGGCGGGGGCGGGTACATGGAACTGCTCGGCCAATACCTTGACTCGGGGGGAAACAAGGCGGCCCTGGCCAGGAACGGCTTCCTCAGCCGGCCGACGCTGTATGCGCGGCTGTCCCGGCTGGAAGACGTCCTCGGCGTGGACCTAGGCGACGCAGAATCGCGGACCTCGCTGCACGTCGCCCTCCTGTTGCACCGGCTCCGGGCCCTGTGACCGTCAGGATTGTGGCCGGTCCCGGGCAGGATGCGAGCATTGACAGATGGCCAAGCCCTTTACCCTGACCCAGCTGCGGTATTTTGCGGTGGTGGCGGAGCTCGAAAACATGACGGCGGCGGCCGGGCGGCTGCTGGTGACCCAGTCCACCCTGTCCACGGCGATGGCCCAGCTTGAAGCGAGCCTGTCCACCCAGCTGTTCGTCCGACTCAGGACGCGCGGCCTGCGGCTGACCCCCTCCGGCAGGCAACTGGCCCAGGACATCAAGGTCCTCCTCGAACATGCGGATTCCCTGTATGAGTCGGCGCGGGGGCTGGCGACCAGCCTCGTCGGGGAGCTCAAGGTGGGCGTCTTTTCCCCGTTGGCACCGTTCCGGCTGCCGGCAATCCTGCAGACCTTCGAAGTCCAGCATCCGGGTGTTGCGGTCTCCTTCCTCGAAGCTGATCTGGCGAGCCTGCAGGCGGCCCTTCTTGAGGGGCAATGTGATGTGGCGCTGACGTACGACCTTGGCCTTGGCCGGGGATTCACGCGCACCGTGCTGGAGCGGGTTCCGCCGCACGTGCTGGTCCACGCCGAACACCCAGCGGCGTCACGGCCCGATCGGAGCATCGCGCTGAAGGATCTCGACGGCGAACCCTCGGTGGTGCTGGATCTCCCGCACAGCCGGGAATATTATGAGCAGCTTTACGCAATCGCCGGAGTGGTACCCAACGTCAGGCACCGCTTCGCCGGTTATGAAACGGTCCGCTCCTTTGTTGCGAAGGGGCACGGCTACGCCATGCTGAACCAGAGGCTGCACAGCGACCTGACCTACTCCGGCGGGAGAGTTGTGGCCCTGGCCCTGACGGACGATTTCCCGCCGATCGAGGTCATGCTGGTCCGGCCGGAGAACGTGCAACCCACCCGCAGGGCCCTCGCTTTCGAGGAGACGTGCATCCGCCTGTACGGCGCCGGGCGGCGCTAGCGGGCATTTTCGTTAGTTCGTCCCTCCGCGTACTACTGACGGCAGGACTTTGAGGGTTTTTGGCATCGATATTATCGATCGGTGCGGCAAAAACTATCAATTGGACAGATGTGAACCGGATCACACACAGTTGGTGCAGTGCGGCGGCGACGGCGAGGGCCGAGCGGCAGAATCCCTCGCGATGACGGCCGTTGGCTGAGTCCCCAAGCGCTACAACCATGTTGATCAAAGGAGATTCAATGGTTCCGAATCACGGCCAAAGTGTCCGGCGTATGTCCGGTCAGTGGCATGCCGGCAACACTGCGGCAACATCAGCAGATTTCATTTCCCAAGCCCGAAACAAGCCAGCGGACATCGGAAACACGGCGCCGCTAGCGTGGCTGTCATGACCATCAACGACCTCACGGACCAGCCGGAGTCCGCTTCCCAAACCGCCCAGGCCCTGGCCGCCCCCGCTCTGGCCGCCCCCGCCGTGGCCAGGGATGCCTCGCCGTCCGGACCCCTCGGCATCACCAAGATGCAGAAACGGGTCCTGGCAGGTGGCAGCATCGGCCAGTTCATCGAGTTCTACGACTTCACCCTCTACGGCCTCACCGCCGTCATCTTCTCGCAGATGTTCTTCCCCGGCGGCAACCCCGTCACGGCGATGCTGGCCACTTTCGCCACTTTTGGCGTCGCCTTCGTCGTGCGCCCCATCGGAGGGCTGTTCTTCGGTGCACTCGGTGACCGGATCGGCCGTCGCAAGGTCCTCACCATCACCCTCATCGCCATCGGCGGTGCCACCGCGCTGATGGGGCTGCTCCCCACGTACGGCCAGATCGGCGCCTGGGCGCCGGCGCTGCTTGTTCTTTGCCGGCTCATCCAGGGCTTCTCTGCGGGCGGCGAATCCGTGGGGGCGCCGTCGTTCGTCTTTGAGCATGCCCCCGTCAGCCGCCGAGGGTTCTGGCTCAACATCACCATCGCAGCCACCGCGCTGCCCTCGGTGGTCGCCGGTACCATGATTCTGATCCTGAGCCAGTCCATGTCCAACGAATCCTTCATGGCGTGGGGCTGGCGCCTGCCGTTCCTGCTGGCCCTGCCGCTGGCCCTCTTCGGCGTCTGGATCCGCAGCCGCACCGTGGAAAGCGACGCGTTCAATGAGGCCAAGGCGGCCCAGACCAAGGAATTCAGCCCGGTCCGGGAGGCTTTCCGCGAAAACCGGCTCCGCATGGTGCAGGTCATTTTCGTGATGGGCCTCACCGCCATGGGCTTCTATTTCCTCTCGGCCTACTTTGTGTCCTACGTCCAGACCACGGGCCGCCTGAGCCGTGAGCAGTCGCTCCTGGTCAATGCCGCCGCCCTGGCCCTCTACGCCGTCCTGCTCCCCCTCGGCGGCCGGATTGGCGACCGCGTCGGCCGCAAGCCGATGCTCATTGCCGGCTCAGCGGCCCTGGCCCTTCTCTCGGTGCCGAGCTTTATGCTCGTGACCAGCGGAAGCCTTCCCCTCGCCCTCCTGGGACAGTCCCTCTTCGTGGTCGCTCTCTGCATCTATGGCGGCGGCTGCTACACCTTCTTCGTTGAAATCTTCTCCACCAAGACCCGCTTCACATCGGCGGCGATCAGCTATAACGGCGCCTACGCTCTCTTCGGAGGCACCGCACCGTTCATCGGCACGGCGCTCGTCGGCGGCACCGGAGTGCCGCACGCCCCCGGCTTCTATATGGCAGCCGCCGCCGTCGTCGTGCTCCTTCTGGTGCTGTTCACTAACGTTCCCGAGACGCGCGGCCGCATGGGCTGAGCCCGCCGCCCCCTTCCTCTTCACCGCTAAGTAGCAAAGGACTTCCCATGAACTCAGCAGCATTCCTCAAAGACTTCCACCACGTGGCCACCATCGGTGCCACCGCGAACAGCGGCGTAGACCGCCAGGCGGCCACCGCGGAGGACGCGAAGACCCGCGATTGGTTTGCCGCCCAGGTGCGCGACGCCGGCTGGGAACTACGGGTGGATGGAATCGGCAACATGTTCGGGCTGCTCGAGTGGACACCGGGGGCACCGTATGTGCTGATCGGCTCGCACCTGGACAGCCAGCCGCTGGGCGGGCGTTTCGACGGCGCCTACGGCGTCGTCGCCGCGCTGCACGCCGCACGGCGGCTGGACGCCGAGGTTGCTGAGGGCGGCACTGCGCCCCGGTTCAACCTGGCGGTGGTGAACTGGTTCAACGAGGAGGGCGGCCGGTTCGCGCCGAGCATCATGGGGAGTTCGGTGTTTGCAGGACTGCTGCAGCGGGAACAGATGCTGGATGTGCCGGATCTGTCGGGCACCACGGTCCGCGACGCGCTGGGCGCCATCGGATACCTCGGCACGGCCGTGGGGCCCGAGGTCGCAGGCTACGCCGAGATCCATATCGAGCAGGGCCGGATCCTGGAGCGGGAAGGGATCGCCATTGGCCTGGTGGACAGCAGCTGGTACACGCAGAAGCTGGACATTGAGGTGTTGGGAGAACAGTCGCATACCGGCGCGACAGCAATGGCCGACCGGCACGACGCTCTGGTGGCAGCGTCCAAGATCATTCTTATGGTGCACGATGTCACGAACGATTTCGCGGAAGGGGCCCTGGTTTCGTCAGTGGGGCAGCTCACCCTGGAGCCGAACTCGCCGATTGTGGTGGCACGCAGGGTGCACCTCGTGGCGGACCTCCGCTCCGGCGGCCCGGACATCGTCAAATCGGCCCGCGCCAAGCTCATCGCGGACATCGAGGTACTGGCGCAGGAGCACAACATCAAGGTCAACGTGAAGGACTTCGACGTCCGCCCGATCCGCCGGTTCCCCGAGGCCGGCTTGGAACTCGCGGACAAAGTCGCGGCTGACCTGGGCCTCTCCTCCCGTCGCCTCCAGACCATGGCCGGCCATGATTCCGTTGCCATGAACACCGTAGCGCCGTCCATTATGCTGTTCGTTCCCAGCGTGGACGGCGTATCGCACTGCGAGCGGGAGTTCACCACCGACGCCGACATGGTGACCGGCTTGGACATGCTCACGGGTGTGGCCCGGGAGCTCGTAGCCGGGGCCCTCATCAACGCTCAGGCCCTGCCGGCAGCGGCCCTGGCATGACAGAGCTGCACTACCTCGACGCCGCCTCGGCGCTGCGGCTCTTTCGCTCCCGGGAGCTCTCGCCCGTCGAGCTCATGAACGCGGTGATCGCCAGGACCGGGGACGTCAACGGGGGCATCAACGCCCTCACCGAAACCCTGTTTGAGGAAGCGATGCCCGCTGCCCGGCAGGCAGCTGCAAGCTACGCCCGCGGCCGGGACCTGACGCCTCTCCTGGGACTTCCGGTCGCCGCGAAGGAAAAGCACGGGCTCAAGGGGCGGACCCTTTCGCAGGGACTCGTGGCCCGCAAGGGGGAGCTGGCACAGGAGGACCATCCCGTGATCGACCGGATCCGGCGTGCGGGCGGAATCATCCACGCGCGGACCACCACGCCGGAATACAGCTGCGCTACGGTGACCCACAGCCCATTGTGGGGTGTCACGCGTAACCCCTGGAACCGGCAATACTCACCGGGCGGCTCCTCGGGGGGATCTGCGGCGGCACTGGCCGCCGGGCTGGCGCCGCTCGCCACGGCCTCTGACATCGCCGGCTCCACCAGGCTGCCTGCGTCGTTCACCGGAACGGTGGGCTACAAGGCACCCTACGGGAGAATTCCGGGCCAGGCGCCACTCTCCGCTGACCACTACCGCGGGGACGGTCCGATGGCGCGAACCGTGGCGGACACGGCCCTCCTGGCGAACGTGATGGCGGGCCGGCATCCTGGCGACCACACGTCGCTCGCCGGGAGTCAGGCGCTGTCCGTCCCGCCGGGTGCCGACGCCGCCGCGTCCGTGGCCGGCCTGCGGATCGCCTTGTGCATCCGGCTGGGAAACTATCCCGTGGCCGCGGACGTGGAGGCCAACACTCGAGCCGTTGCCTCCGCCCTGCGCTCGGCGGGCGCCATGGTTGAGGAAATCGAACTCCCCTGGACCATGGAGGACATCAGCCGGACGATGTTCACGCATTTCGGCTACCTCCTGGGCCCGGCCATGGAGGACGAGACCGCAGGCTCAACGGAATTTCTTGCCGGGTATACCCGGCAGTTCATGGCGGACGCAGGCAAGGCCGCCCGGGAGAACCGCTTTATCGACGGCATCCGGGCGGAATCCCGCATCCAGGCCGAGCTTGCCGCGGCGATGGCCGGCTTCGACGCCCTGATCTGCCCCGCCTCTGCCGTAGCCGCGCTGGACGCGGACGGCATGTACCTTGACGGGATCGATGCCGGCGGCGTGCGGCTTGAGCACTACTGGCAGGGCCACATGACGGCACCGTTCAACATCACCAACCGCTGCCCCGTCCTGGCGGTGCCGAGCGGCATGGCCCACTGCGGCATCCCCACGGGTGTGCAGATCGTGGGCCATCCCTTCGATGACGCCACAGTGTTCGCGGTCGGCGCCGCGGTGGAGCAGGTGCGGCCCTGGGCAGGGCGCCGGCCGGACCTCTTGGTGATGAGCTAGCGGTCATTTTCGCTGCTTCGTCGGGGTCAGGCAGCGCCGGGACTTTCTCGCGCCGGTAACGCGGGACATGCCCATTCTTGGTACGCCGGGACTGGGCACAAGGACGTTATGTCCATCCGCTGGCCCCGGCTCGGGGCATGTCCCTTTGGGCGGGTGTCCAGTCCAGCGGGCGTTTTCGTTTAAGTGGTCGGGTGCAGGTGGCCTGCGGGGGCGTTCCTTCCCGGTTGCTCGCCGCCACACCGTCTGCCGGCCGGGGCGCAGCCCGGATTCGTGCACGCGTTTGGCGCCGGGCGGCGAAGCAACTGGGTTTGGCGCCCGGCGCCGAAGCAACTGGGCAGGAACGTCGCGGCTTGGGTACGCGGGGCTGGTCTCCTCCGGCGTCGGGTGGGTCCGGCGGCGGGGAGCCGGGCATCACCGCGGGTAACGCGGAGGATATGCGCATTCCTCGCGCCCGGGACTGACCATAACGGCACGATGTCCACCCGCTGGCCTCGGCGCGGGGCATGTCCCTGAGCCCGGCCACGGCGCCGGACCCCCACGAACTAGAGAAAATGCCCCATGGCTGACGGCGGACCCACGCGCATTCCGGCGGCACCGCGGCGGACCCGGCCGCAGCAGGCCCGCAGGGCCGTGGGAGGATGGAATCGTGGCTCATATTGACGTTTCCAGCATCGATTACTTCCTGTCCGACGGCACCCAGCTGCTCAACGGCGTGACCTTCAAGGTCCCGGACGGGACCAAAACGGCATTGATCGGGCCCAACGGAACCGGCAAGACGACCCTCTTCCGGATCATCTCCGGCGACCTCATCGCGGACGAAGGTGTGATCGGCCGCTCCGGCAACATGGGGATCATGCGCCAGTTCGTCGGCCAGGTCCGGGATGATTCCAGCGTCCGTGACCTGCTGGTCTCGGCAGCGCCGCCGGCTCTGGCGGCCGCCGCCCGCACGGTGGATGAGGCCGAGCTGGCCATGCTGGAGCACGACGACGAGCCCACCCAGATGGCGTATGCCCAGGCGATCGTGGACTGGGGAGATGCCGGCGGCTACGACGTCGAGACCGTCTGGGACGAGGTATGCATGGCCGCGCTGGGACTGCCGTTCGACCGCGCGCAGCACCGCCCGGCGTCGAGCCTCTCCGGCGGCGAGCAGAAGCGGCTGGTGCTGGAGGCGCTTTTCGCCGGCCCCGACGAGCTGCTGCTCCTTGACGAGCCGGACAACTACCTCGACGTGCCCGGTAAGCGCTGGCTCGAGTCCAAGCTCAACGAGTCGAAGAAGACCGTGTTTTTCATCAGCCACGACCGCGAGCTGCTCAACAATGCCGCGGGCCGCATCGTCACCCTCGAGCCGGGCATCAACGGCGCCGGCGCGTGGGTGCACGGCGGCGGATTCGGCTCCTACGTGGAGGCCCGAGCGGACCGCAATGCCCGCTTCGAGGAGCTCCGCAAGCGCTGGGACGAGGAGCATGTGAAGCTCAAGGAACTCGTCAACATGTACAAGAACAAGGCCGCGTTCCGCTCGGACATGGCCAACCGCTACCACGCGGCGCAGACCCGGCTCGCGATGTTCCTGGCAGCCGGGCCGCCCGAGGCGCTGCCGATCGAGCAGAATGTGCAGATGCGGCTCAAAGGCGGCCGGACGGCCAAGCGCGCAGTCGTGGCCGAAAAACTGGAACTGACCGGGCTGATGAAACCGTTCTCCACCGAGGTCTGGTTCGGCGACCGCGTCGGCGTGCTGGGTTCGAACGGCTCGGGCAAGAGCCACTTCCTGCGTTTGCTCGCCACCGGCGGCACCGACCCGGAACGCGAGCACCTGCCGGTGTCCGACGTCGAGATCGCCGAAGTCCCGCACGGGGGCACCGTGAAGCTCGGCGCCCGGATCCGGCCCGGCTTCTTCGCGCAGACCCATGTCCGCCCGGACCTGCTCGGCAAGACCCTGCTGGAGATCCTGCACCGGGGCGACGAGCACCGTTCCGGGATGGGCCGCGAAGCCGCGGCCGGCGCACTCGACGGCTATGGCCTGGCCCCGCAGTCCGAACAGAAGTACGAATCGCTCTCCGGCGGCCAGCAGGCGCGGTTCCAGATCCTGCTGCTGCAGCTCTCCGGGGCCACTTTGCTGCTCCTCGACGAGCCCACGGACAACCTGGACCTGCACTCGGCCGAGGCACTGGAACGGGCCATCGACCACTTCGAGGGCACTGTCCTGGCGGTCACCCACGACCGGTGGTTCGCCCGAACCTTCGACCGCTTCCTGATCTTCGGTTCCGACGGCAAGGTCTATGAGTCCGCCGAGCCGGTCTGGGATGAAAAACGCGTCGAGCGAGCCCGCTAGCTTAAAGCAACGCGGGGTCACTTACGGCCCATTCCCGGGGGTTTTATGGGCGCGAAGTGACCCCGCGTTGCAGTGGCGTCTACCCCGGCAGCAGCCCGGACGGCTGTTTGGCCTCCGGGCCCGCGGTGCCTCCCATGGCGTCGACCAGCCGTTCCCGGGCGCGTGCGAGGTGTTCGTCGAGCAGCTCGGCTGCTGCCTCGCCCTCGCCGGCGCCGATCAGTTCGAGGATTTTCTGGTGTTCGGCGCGGATCAGTGCCGTGTCCAGGAGGTGCAGGGACTGGATCCGGAGCATACACAGCCGCACTTCCCCCACGAGCGAGCGGTACATCCTGCTGATCCGCTCGTTGCCCACGGCGTCGATCAGGCTGGTGTGGAACCGCATGTCCGGTTCGACGACGTCGAGCGGAGCGTCGGTCTGCAGCGCCGCGATGTCGCGGTTGGCCTGCACCGCCGCTTCCGGTACCAGCCGCGTGGTGGCGAGCCGGCGGAGCACTTCACTTTCCAGATACGCGCGTGCGAGATAGATATCCCGCACGGAGTCCGGGCCGAGTTCGACCACCCGGGCGGTTTTGTGGGTCCCCCGGTCCAGCAGGCCCTCGGCCACGAGCTTCTCGATCGAAGCCTTCGCCGTCGGCCGGGCCACGTCATAGGAGGAGGCAACCTCCGACTCCGTCAGTGACGCCCCGGAGCCCAGCTCGCCGGCAAAGATCCGGCTCCGCAGATCAGCGGCGACCGCTTCCACGATCGAGACAGCTGTAATTCGGCCAGCCACTGGAGCTCCGTTTCCGCCAAGAATTTCTTGAGTCACTCCCCATCTTGCCAGACAAGAAATCAAACCACTCTTGACCAGCATGCGTACTTGTAAGACAATAAATAGGCGCCACGGAGTTGTGACGCCTAACACAATCTGGAGACACATGTTTCAGCAGATCCTTGACCCCATCGCCGGGTCCCTAGTGATTTCCGCCCTTTGCGCGGCGCTTCCCCTTGTCCTGCTCTTCGTCCTGCTGGGCGTCTTCAAGGTCAAGGCCCCCAAGGCGGCCCTGGCCGGCCTAGCCCTCTCCCTCATTCTGGCCATCGTCGGCTGGCAGATGCCGGTGAACCAGGCCTTGAGTGCCACCGCCGCCGGCATCTTCTACGGCCTGTTCCCGATCCTGTGGATCCTTGTCAACGCGCTCTGGATCTACCGGCTCACCGTCGCTACCCCGTGGTTCGAAGTGCTGGGGCGGACCATCCGTTCGATCTCGAACGATCTCAGAATCCTGTCCATCCTGATCGCCTTCTGCTTCGGCGCCCTGCTGGAATCCCTGGCCGGCTTCGGCGCCCCGGTGGCGATCTCGGCCGCCATGCTGATGGCGGCCGGCATGAAACCGCTGAAGTCAGCTGTGGTCTCGCTGCTGGCGAACACCGCTCCCGTGGCCTTCGGCGCCATGGCCGCGCCCATCATCGCCCTGAACGGCGTTACCGGACTCCCGCTGAATGAGCTGTCCTCAATGGCTGGACGCCAGACGCCGTTCATCGCGCTGATCGTTCCGCTGCTGCTGGTGTTCATCGTCGACGGCCGGCGCGGTGTGAAGCAGACCTGGCCTGTGGCCCTTGTGGCCGGCGTAGCCTTCGGCGTGGCGCAGTTTGTCACATCCAACTTCTTCGCCGTGGAACTCACCGATGTTGTGGCCGCCGTCGTGACAGTGGCCGCCGTGCTGCTGATGCTGAAGTTCTGGCAGCCAAAAGAAATCGTCGGGATGGAGGGCGCCGTCGAGGGCGCTGCGGAAGCTGAGCACACCGCCGTCGCCGTCGAGACCGGAAGCGCCGCCCTTGCTGGCAAGTCCGCCGCCACGCCCGCCGTAGGACACTCCGCCGCAGGACACCCCGCCGCAGCCACTGCGGTGCCCACCGACAACTCCCGCCCGGAACCGCGGCAGATCTGGATGGCGATCGCCCCCTACCTGATCATCATCGCGGTGTTCTCGGTGGCCCAGATCCCGTTCGTCAAGAACTGGCTTGGCCAGGTAGGCAGCGTGGCCTTCGCCTGGCCCGGCCTGGACATCACCGATTCGGCCGGCAAGCCGGTGGCGGCCACCAAGTTCAAACTCGACCACTTCAAGGCGACCGGGACCCTGCTTCTGTTGTCCGGGCTGATCACCATGGCGCTGTACAAGATCACCGCGTCACGGGGTTTGCGCATCTACCGGGACACCCTGGGACAGCTGCGCTGGACGATCGTCACCGTCACGGCCGTCCTGGCCTTGGCCTTCGTGATGAACCTCTCCGGCCAGACCACCACCCTGGGCTTCGCGCTGGCCTCCGCTGGCGGCTTCTTCGCCATCCTCTCGCCGCTGATTGGATGGATCGGCGTCGCCCTCACCGGCTCCGACACGTCCTCCAACTCGCTGTTCGGCCAGATGCAGGCCACCGCAGCGGAGCAGACCGGTCTGTCTCCTGTGCTGATGGCCGCCTCCAACTCCTCTGCCGGCGTGATGGGCAAGATGGTGTCGCTGCAGAACCTGGCTGTTGCCTCCGCCGCAGTCGGCCTTGACGGCGCGGAGGGGACGCTGTTCCGCAAGCTGATCGGCTGGAGCCTGGGCCTGCTGGCGCTCATCACCGTGCTGATCTTCCTGCAGTCCACCCCCGTGCTGGGCTGGATGGTCCCCTGATGGCTCCGCTGGACCTGGCAGGCCTCCGCTCGGCGGTGCAGGATCCCGCCCAGGTGAAGACCCGGGCGATCGACCTGCACGCGAACGCCCATGACGCCTCGCACTTCCTGCTGATCCCGCAGGCCGTCGTCGTGGCCGGCAATGCCGCCGAAGTCGGCCGGCTGCTGCGGGCCAGCGCCGCCCAGGGCGTGCCGCTGACCTTCCGCTCCGGCGGGACCAGCCTCAGCGGCCAGGCGGTCACCGACGGCGTCCTCGTGGACGTCCGCCGCAATTTCAGGGACATCGAAGTGCTCGACGACGGCGCGCGGGTCCGCGTCCAGCCCGGCGTCACCGTGCGGGCGCTCAATGCCAGGCTTGCCCGCTACGGCCGGAAATTCGGGCCCGATCCGGCGAGCGAGGCGGCGTGCACCATCGGCGGCGTGGTGGCCAACAACTCCTCCGGCATGAACTGCGGCACCGTGGACAACACCTACCGCACCTTGGAGTCGCTGACCGTGGTGCTGCCCTCCGGCACCGTGATCGACACCGGTGCGGCGGACGCTGACCAGAAGCTCCGTGCCCTCGAGCCGGACCTCTACGCAGGCCTGGCCCGGCTGGCCGGGAGGGTCCGGAACAATGCGGACTCTGTGCACAGGATCCGGCAGCAGTTCGCCATGAAGAACACTATGGGCTACGGCCTGAACTCCCTGCTGGACTTCCGGACCCCGGTGGACATCATGGCCCACCTGATCGTCGGCAGCGAAGGGACCCTGGGTTTCGTGGCCGAGGCGGTTTTCCGCACCATCCCGCGGCTCCAGCACGCTGCCGCGGGCCTGCTGGTGTTTCCGAACCTCGAGGCCGCCAACGCAGCACTGCCCGCCCTCGTCGGGACGGGAGCAGCCACGGTTGAGCTGATGGACGCGCTGTCGCTGAGGGTGGGCCAGACACTGAAGGGAACACCCGCCGTCGTGCAGGACCTGACGGTCCTGGACCACGCGGCCCTGCTCGTGGAGTACTCCGCCGGCAGTGCCGGGCACCTGGCCGAACTCCAGGGCCACGGCGAGGGCATCCTCCAGGGCCTCGGGCTGTCCGCCCCCGCCCGGTTTACCGGCGACGCCCGGGAACGCGGGCAGCTCTGGCAGCTGCGCAAAGGCCTCTACGCCTCGGTCGCCGGGGCGCGTCCCCGGGGCACCACCGCGCTGCTGGAAGACATTGTGGTCCCGGTCCCGGTGCTGGGCCGCACCTGCCGGGAACTGATCCGGCTCTTCGACAAATACAGCTACAGCAACAGCGTGATCTTCGGCCATGCCAAGGACGGAAACGTCCACTTTATGCTCACCGACGGCTTCGCCACCGCGGCCGAACTGGACCGCTACAGCGCCTTTACCGACGACATGGTGGACCTGGTCCTGGCCGAGGGCGGATCGCTGAAGGCCGAGCACGGGACCGGGCGCGTCATGGCTCCGTACGTCCGCCGGCAGTACGGCGATGAGCTCTACGACGTTATGCGCAGCATCAAGCAGCTCTTCGACCCTGCCGCGATGCTCAACCCCGGGGTGTTGATGGATGAGGACCCGCTGGCGCATCTGCGGCACATCAAGACCGCGCCGCCCGTGGCCGAGGAAGTGGACAGGTGCGTCTCCTGCGGCTACTGCGAGCCGGTGTGCCCCAGTAAGGACATCACGCTCACGCCGCGGCAGCGGATCGTCACGCTGCGCGCTATCGAATCCGCGCGGCTGACCGGCGACACGGCGCTGGTCAGGGAGCTGGAGAAGGACTACGAGTACGAATCCGTGGACACCTGCGCCGTGGACGGGATGTGCCAGACCGCCTGCCCGGTGGACATCAACACCGGATCGCTGGTGAAACGCCTCCGGAAGGCCGGCGCCGGTCCGCTCGCCAACGCTGCCTGGAACGCCGCCGCCAAGCACTGGGAGGGTGTCACCCGGGGAGCTTCCCTGGCGCTGACGGTGGTGGATAAGCTGCCGGCCGCCGCCATCGCCCCGCCCAACAAGGCCGCACGGGCAATACTGGGACCGGACACTGTGCCGCTGTATTCCGCCGAGCTGCCGGGCGGCGGTTCCGTGCGGAAGCGTCCGACGCCGGCGGGCGAGGTTGACGCTGTCTACTTTCCGGCCTGCGTTGGCACCATGTTCGGGCCCGCAGAAGCAGGCCCGGGCGCCGAAGCGCGCGGCGTCCAGTACAGCTTCGAGGAGCTTTGTGCCCGGGCCGGACTCACGCTCCTGGTTCCGGCGGGCATCGACGGTTTGTGCTGCGGCACCCCCTGGTCCTCCAAGGGCATGGCCGCCGGGCAGATTACGATGCGCGACAAGACCCTGGCCGCCCTCCGGGTGGCAACCAGGGACGGCGTGCTTCCCATCGTGTGTGACGCTTCCTCCTGCACCGAGGGCCTGCGCCAGGCCACGGAATCGGACATACCGGCGGCCGGCCAGCGTGCCCTGCGCCTGGTGGACGCCGTGGACTTCGCCGCCGAGCACGTCCTGCCCCGGCTGCCCGAGCACGGGAAGCTGAAGTCACTGGCCCTCCACCCCACCTGCTCATCCACCCGGATGGGCCTGAACGACGCCCTCGGTGCCGTCGCCGGCGCCGTGGCCGAGCGGGTCGAGATCCCGGAGAGCTGGGGTTGCTGCGCGTTCGCCGGCGACCGGGGCATGCTGCACCCCGAACTGACGGCGTCGGCCACCGCGAAACAGGCCGCGGAAGTGGCGGACATGGGCGCGGCCGCCCACGCCTCGTGCAACCGGACCTGTGAACTGGGAATGACCCGGGCCACGGGTGCCCAGTACCGCCACGTACTGGAGTTGTTGGAGGAAGTCACCCGGTAACCCGGAGCAACGCGGGGTCACTTAGCGCCCATTCCCGAGGGGATTATGGGCGCTAAGTGACCCCGCGTTGCTCTTTGGTTAGGCGGGCAGATTTCGTTTGCGCAGGAAATGACTAAATGCGCAGAAATCGTTAGCATGTGACCATGAGTACTGATGAGCGGCACCGCCTGATCGGCGAGTTGCTTCGCAGCCGGGAGCACATGACGGTGGACGAACTCATGACGGAGTGCGGCGCCTCGGGCGCCACCATCCGGCGCGACCTTGACGTTCTGGCACTGCACGGCGTGCTGCGGAGAGTCCACGGCGGCGCCGTAAGCCTGCTGCTGCGGGGAGAGAACCCGGAGTACAGGCAGCGCGAACTGGAGGACCACGCCGCCAAGGTGCGGATTGCCGCCGGGGTAGCGGCAATGCTCACGGACCGGGGGCACCTCTGGCTGGACAGCGGCAGCACGGCCACGGAGATCGCCCGCCAGCTGCGGCGGCGGGAGATGACGATCATGCCGATGTCATTGCGGGCCGTCAGCGCCCTGACCGCAGATGACGCCCCGGCCGGGCGCCGCCCGCAGCTGTTGCTGCCCGGCGGGAGCCTGAGCCCCGGCGAACTGTCCTTCCGCGGACCGATGACGGAAGCCAATATCCGCTCGCTCCGCTTCGACACCGCCGTGGTCACGCCCTGCGCCCTGAACCTCCGGGACGGGCTGCTGGCCCACGACCTCGACGACGCCGCCGTGAAGCGCGCCGGGCTGGAATCCGCGGGCAGGGTGATCGTCGCCTGCTCCGGATCCAAATGGAACGCCAGCGCCGTCGCGCTCGTCGCGGCCCTGGCGGCCGTGGACGTCCTCGTCACGGACAGGGTCCTCAGCCCCAGAGAACTTACCCAGCTCGCCCAACACTCGGTGGAAGCAGTGATCGTATGACCATGACGGCAACCCGCCCGCAGCTCAAGGCCGCTGCTGCGGCGACTTTCCTGATTTTCGGGATCAACGGGCTGGTGTTCGCCAGCTGGGCGGCCCGGATCCCGGCGGTAACGGACATCCTGCACATCACTTCCGGCCAGATGGGGACACTGCTGCTGTGCGTGGCGGTCGGTTCGCTGATCGCCCTGCCGTCGGCAGGGCTCGTGGTGGGCAGGATCGGGACGGCAAACACCGTACGCGCCGCCGGACTCGCCGCAGCGGCCGCGGGCGTCGGCATCGCCCTGGCCCTGCTGGCCGAATCGGTTCCCGGGACGGCCGTCGCGCTGTTCTTCTTCGGCATCGGCATCGGGCTGTGGGACGTGGCCCAGAACATCGAGGGGGCCGACGTCGAGCACAGGCTCGGGCGCACCATCATGCCCCGGTTTCACGCCGCGTTCAGCGGCGGCGCCTTCCTTGGCGCGCTGATCGGCGCGGGCCTGTCCAGTCTCGGCGTCGGGCTGCCGGCGCACCTGCTGGTGATAGCCGCCGTCGTCGCCGTGCTGACCACGCTGGCCCCGCGCTACTTCCTGCCGCACATTGCGGCACCTGTTCCGCCGGCCGGGGAAGCGAAGCCAGCGAAAGGCCCCTCGGCCTGGCGCGACGGCCGCACCCTGCTGATCGGGATGGTGGTCCTGGGCGCCACACTGACAGAAGGCGCCGGGAACGACTGGATCGCCAAGGCCTCCGTGGACGGGCTGGACGCCCCACAGTCCACCGGCGCGCTGCTGTTCGCCGCCTTCGTCCTGGCGATGACGGCCACGCGCTTCTTTGGCGGCCGAGCAATTGACGCGTACGGCCGCGTGGCGGTACTCCGTGCCAGCATGGCCGCCGCCGCCGCAGGGCTCGCGCTCTTTGTGCTCGCCGGCAACATCTGGCTGGCCACGGCCGGTGCGGTGCTCTGGGGGGCGGGAGCCGCCCTGGCATTCCCGGTCGGTATGTCCGCCGCCGCGGACGAGCCGAGGCACGCCGCCGCCCGGGTGGCGGTGGTCTCGACGATAGGTTACGTCGCGTTCCTGGCCGGGCCGCCGCTGCTGGGTTACCTCGGCGACGTGACCGGAATCCGGCTGGCCCTGCTGGCTATCGGAGTCCCGATTCTGGGGGCGCTGTTGCTCGCCGGCGCCGCGAAGCCCTTGCGCGCCAGGTAAGCAGCCGCCGCGCGTCTCCATTCTCCTGAATGCATATGTCCCGGTAGAACAACCACAGCAGGAAGACTACGGGCACAGCCATGCACACGCTGCCCACGGTATCCGTCAGCCAGTGGGCGGACAGATAGGTGCGGCTGGCCATCATGGCCAGGACCCCGGCGGCCGCGAGCACCCAGACCCAGGCCCGGCCCGCGAGTATCGCCACGACCAGCACGAAGGCTGTTGTGGTGGCCACGTGGCCCGAAGGAAAGGATCCGGTGTCGGTCAGCACGATGGTGTTGGCCGGCCGGTCCCGGAGGATGCCCGCCTTGAGGATTTGGGTCAGGATGAGGACGGTGATGCCGGCCGCGGCGCCGAAGACCGCGGCTTGCGGGCGTCTCCTCAGCAGCAGGGCCACAACGAGCAGCCCGTGGAGCACCAGCACGCCGCGGTAGCCGGCCAGGTTCAGGAAGGCGTTGATACCGTCCCAGAACGGACTGCGCAGGGACGCCATCCAGCCGGCCCAGCCCTCATCCGGCCCCTGGAACGGCGGATGTGCGACGTTGGCCAGCAGCAGGCCGGCGAGAACCACGCCGACCGTCAGCAGTACGGTGCTGACCGCGATGATGCGGCCAGCCGGCAGCCGCTGAGGATCCAGCACTCGGGTCATCGACTCATCCTAGCCAACCGGACGTCTCGGCGGGCTGAACCCTGCTGACACCGGATCTGCTGACACGGGATCCTCCGCCGCTTCCGCCCTTGCGCTTCCGCCCTTGTCCGACAGCGTGCGCGCCGGAACCGGCAGTAAGGTGGTCGGATGCGAAGCATGCTGACGAAAGCGCCGGGACGGCTGCGGAGACTCGACCGGAAACTGATGCGGGCCGTGTCCGCGCTCCCGGGCGGACGCCATGACAAGTTCTTCCGGCAGCTGTCCGCGGCTGCGAACAACGGAAAACTCTGGCTTGGCCTTGCCGGCATCATGGCGATGTTCCCCGGGAAGGTCCGCCGCGCGGCCGTTCACGGACTCCTTGCACAGGGCCTGGCCTCGGGGGTCACCAACCTTGGGTTCAAGACCCTGCTCCCCCGTGCCCGTCCGCTCCCGGAACACCTTCCGGCCTTCCGGTTTGTCCACCCCCAGCCGACCAGCTCCTCGATGCCCTCGGGCCACTCCGCCTCGGCCGCGGCGTTCGCCCTCGGCGTCGGGCTCGTGCGCCCGGGGCTGGGTGCCGCGCTGGCCCCGGTCGCTGCCGGCGTGGCCTACTCCCGGGTGCACACGGGAGCCCATTGGCCCTCCGACGTGCTGTTCGGCTCGGCCATCGGAGCGGGCGCCGCCCTCATGACGCGGACGTGGTGGCCCGCCCGGCCGCCCTTCCCGGAAACCCGGCGGACCGCCGGACGGGCCGCGGAACTGCCCGCGGGTCAGGGCCTGGGCATCGCCGTAAACACCCTCGGCGGCTCCTACGCCGCGGAGACAGCGGCCGCCCTCCGGAAAGTATTCCCTAAAGCGTATATACAGGAAATCACCCAGGACAAGGACATTGACGCTGAGATCGCCGCGGTGGCCACACGCCCGGATACCCTGGCCCTGGGCGTCTGGGGCGGGGACGGAACGGTGGGTACGGCAGCTGCGGCCGCCGTCGAACTCTCCCTCCCGCTGCTGGTGCTGCCCGGCGGAACATTAAACCGTTTTGCCCGGGACGCCGGAATCCCCAGCCTCGAGGCCGCCGTCGACGCCGCGTCCCGCGGCGAGGCAGCCCGGGCCGACATTGGACACGTTGTGGTGGAGCGCGGCCTTCCCGACAGTCCCGAGCGGCTGCACCTGACCATGCTCAACACCGCGAGCATCGGCCTCTACCCGAACCTGGTCCGCCGCCGGGAACTCCTCCAGCCCGCGCTGGGAAAGCCGCTGGCCGGTGTCGTCGCGATGCTCCGGACCTTCGCCGCCGGAACACCCACCGCCCTGATTGTCGACGGGGTGCGGCACAAACTCTGGATTATGTACATCGGCCGCGGGCGCTACTACCCGCGTGACCACGCCCCGCTGGTCCGCCCGGTCCTGGACGACGGGGTCTTTGACCTTCGGATGATCACGGCAGACGAATCGTTCGCCCGGCTGCGCCTGCTGTGGTCCGTGCTGACCGGAACCGTCGCCACGTCCCGGATCACCCACCTCAGCGAATCCAGTACGATCCGGGTGGAACCGGGCGGCACCACCATGGTCCTGGCGGTGGACGGGGAGGTTATGCCGGGGGTGCGCTCCGTCGAGTTCACGGTGAAGCCGGGCGCCTTGACGTACTACTCGCCGGCATCCTGACAGCCGCCCTGTCATCCTTGGGGACTACCCTGAACCGACCCTGAATCATCCCTGAGACCGGCGAAAACCGCCCGCTGGCTCGGTAGCGTGGTGCGTACACACTCCCACTGCTACGCAAAGGAACGCGTTCATGATCGAAGCACGAGGCCTAACCAAGGTTTACGGCGACAAGACCGCCGTTGCCGGCGTCAATTTCACCGTCCAGGCCGGCCGGGTCACCGGCTTCCTGGGACCCAACGGAGCCGGCAAATCCACCACCATGCGCATGATTATGGGACTGGACCGCCCGACGTCGGGCTCTGTCACCGTCAACGGTGCCGCGCTCGCCCGGCACGCCGCGCCGTTGCGCGACGTGGGCGCCCTACTGGATGCCAAGGCCGTCCACACCAGCCGCTCAGCCTACAACCACCTGCTGGCCATGGCCGCCACGCACAGCATCCCGAAGAAGCGCGTGAACGAGGTCATCGAAATGACCGGCCTGGCCGAGGTCGCCAAGAAGAAGGTGGGCGGCTTCTCGCTCGGGATGGGCCAGCGGCTGGGAATCGCGGCGGCGCTGCTGGGCGATCCGCAGACCATCATCCTGGACGAGCCGGTCAATGGCCTCGACCCGGAAGGTGTGGTCTGGGTCCGCAACCTCGTCAAGTATCTGGCCTCCGAGGGACGCACCGTGTTCCTCTCCAGCCACCTCATGAGCGAGATGGCCGTCACCGCCGACCACCTGATCGTGATCGGCCGGGGCCGGATCATCGCCGATGCCCCGATCCAGGACATCATCAACGGCAAGGGCCAGAGCCGCACCCGCGTCCGCACCGATCAGCCGGACCAGCTGATGCAGTTGCTGGCCGGCACTGGCATCTCGGTGGAACTGCAGGACCACGAACTCCTGGAGGTCAAGGGCCTCGACCCGCGCGAGATTGCCCGGGCGGCCTTCGAGAGCCGCGTCATGATTTACGAACTCACCCCGCTTCAGGCCAGCCTCGAGGAGGCCTACATGGAACTGACCAAGGATGAGGTCGAATACCACTCGCTGATCACCACGGGAGCCGCTGCTCCCGTCACCTCCGGAGGCAACTAAGCCATGAGCTCAACCACCCTCGACCCCGTCCCCTCCAGCCGAGGGGCCCACTCCGGCGCCAAGGCCACCCTCGCCGGCGACGGCACCAGCACCGGTCCGGGCCCCGGCTACTTCCGGGTCCTGAATTCCGAATTCATCAAGTTCCGCACCCTGCTCTCCACACTGATCCTGCTTGGCTCCACAGCGCTGGTGATGGTGGGCTTCGGCGCCCTCTCCGCCTGGGGAACCGGTCAGTTCGCCGAGGCTGCCACCCAGGACCCGGAGGCGGCCGCCGCGTTCGCCGCCCAGGGCGGGGAACTCGCCGTCAGCGTCCCCACCTCCGGCATCGTCTTCGCCCAACTGATCCTTGGCTCGCTCGGCGTGCTTCTGATGAGCTCGGAGTTCACCACCGGGATGGCCCGTTCCACGTTTGCGGCGGTGCCCAGGCGGACGCCGGCATTCATCGCGAAGCTGCTGGTGGTTACGGTGACCGCGTTTGTTGTCACCACGGTCTCCGTGTACCTGGCCGGCCTGGTGGCGCTGCCAATCCTGGACAACTACAACCTCAAGCTGGACCTCGCCAGCTCCCAGTCGGTCAAACTGCTGCTGGTCAGCAGCCTCTACGTCGCAGCCGTCGCCGCAATCGGCATGGCGCTGGGTGCGCTGATCCGGAACTCCGCGGGCGGCATCATGAGCCTGGTGGGCCTGTTCTTCGTGGCACCGATCGCCTTCCAGCTCATTCCGGGCGACTTCTTCGTGGAAGCCCGGAAGTACCTGCCCGGCAACACGGTGGAGCCGATGACTGCTGCGCAGCACGCCGCGGACACCCTGGAAGCCTGGCAGGCAGCCCTGGTCCTTGGCGCCTGGGTGCTCGTCCCGGTGGTCCTCGCCGGTGTCCTGCTCAAGAGGCGCGACGTCTAAGCCGGCGGGCCCGCCGTCTAGGCTCAGAGCATGAACCATGCAGTATCAGTGACGGACGCGGCAGCCGGCCAGGCTGACGCGTCCTTCGCGGAAATCACCGCCCGACGGCGGGGCCGGCTCCGGCGCTACCTGTTCCAGCACCCGCGGGTCACGGACGCCATCGTCGTCTCCGTCTATGTCCTCCTTGCCACCCCCACCGCGGTGGAATCAGTGACCGACGGCGCCTGGCCCGCCGCCGCGCTGCTGGCGGCGGTTGCCGCGGCCCTTCTCTTCCGCCGGAGCCACCCGGTCCCGGTGGTGGCGGCAGTCACCATGCTGGAGGTGGCCGTCACCCTGCTCCATCCCTGGGGCTCCAACGTCTCCGCGGGACTCTGGTTCGCGCTGTACGCCGTGGCCGTGGTCCGCACCCGGCGTTTCGCCCTGATCGCCCTGGCGCTGTCCACGGCGCCGCTGGCGCTGTTGTATTTCCTCGCAGCCGGAGGCCCGCTGGACGGCCGGCTGCCGGACACCTCCGCCCGCACCCCGGAGAACTTCCAGCTCATCGCGAGCCTCGCGGTTGGCATCATCATCACCCTGTCCAACGTCATCGCCACCGTCATCGGCATCTCGGTCCGGCAGCGGCGGGAGCACGAACTTGAGATCGCCGCCTGGGCCGCGAGAGCGGCGCAGCTTGGCTCGGTCAACGAACGGAACCGGATCGCCCGGGAAATGCACGACGTCGTGGCGCATTCGCTCACGGTCATGATCAGCCTCTCCGACGGTGCCGCCGTCGTGGTGAAGAAGGATCCGCAGCGGGCCGCCGAGGTACTCGGCGAACTGTCCCGCACCGGACGTGCCGCCTTGGCGGACATGCGGCGTGTGCTTGGCGTGCTGCGCGATGAGTCCGCCGCCGGCCACGCGCCGAGGGAACCGCTGGTGGCCGGCGGTAACCTCGCCAAGCTGTTGGACGGATTCCGCACCGCGGGTCTGCCGCTGCACTACACGCACACGGGCCAGGCGCTGCCCGACGAGGCCGCGTTCCAGCTGACCGTCTACCGGATCGTGCAAGAATCGCTGACCAATGTGCTGCGCTACGGCCGATCGCTGGGCCGGGTCGACGTGGCGATTTCCCGGGACGGCGATACCGTCACCATCGACGTGGCCGACGACGGGAAGGGGACCGTGGGTGCCGGTGGCTTCGGCCCCGGCGGCTTCGGCCCCCCGGCGGCCGGGACACAGGACCCCCAGGGACCCGCGTGGCGGCCCGGGGCCGGCCAGGGCCTTCCCGGGATGAGGGAGCGAGCCAGCATCTACGCCGGCACCGTGGAGGCAGGGCGCAGGATCGACGACGGCTGGCGCGTGCACGCCGTCCTGAACTGCAACGGCAAGGGGAAACAATGAGCGAGACCGCACGGATCCGCATCCTGCTGGTGGACGACCAGCCGCTCCTGCGGATGGGGTTCCGACTGATCCTGGAGGGGGAGGATGACCTGTGCATCGTGGGTGAGGCATCCGACGGCGCCGAGGCGGTGCGCCGCGTCCGCGCGCTCACGCCGGACGTTGTGCTCATGGATGTGCGGATGCCGGTACTGGACGGGATCGAAGCCACGCGGGCCATCACCACCGCCGGTTCGGTTGCGAAAATCATCATCCTCACCACCTTCGATCTCGACGAATACGCCTTCGCCGGGCTCCGGGCCGGGGCCTCGGCCTTCCTGCTCAAGGACGTGGCGCCGGCCGAGCTGATCAGCGCCGTCCGGGTGGTGGCCAGCGGCGACGCCGTCGTGGCCCCGCGCGTGACGCGGCGGCTGCTGGAAACCTATGTCCGGGGAGCGCGCCCGGGTGCGGGCGGTGCGGGCGACGCCGGCGGTCCCGGGACCCCGGGACCCGCGGCCCGGGCGGCCACGGACCCGCTGCTTGAGGACCTCACCCCGCGGGAGACCGAGATGCTCGGGGCGATGGCCGAGGCACTCTCCAACGCCGAGATTGCACACCGGTATTTCCTTTCCGAAGCCACCGTCAAAACGCATGTGCGCAGGATCCTCGCGAAGCTCCATCTGCGCGACCGGGTCCAGGCTGTGGTGTACGCCTACGAAACCGGCCTTGTGGTGCCAAGCAACCCGGACTATTGATTCAGTGGGCTTCGGCACACATCAAATTGTCCCTGAGGTACCTGTTTGTGCCCCACGCAGCCGGTACGGAGAACTTCCCCGGACCACGCTGAAATCGGACAAAGTCTTCGGCAACGACGGCGGGATCTACCGGCTCGCCACGATGGCCGGACCGACGTCCGGGGGCTTCACGGCCGGGCTCAACGTCAGCGTGTGGGCGCGGCGCTAGACTCGGTGCCATGCCAACACACTCCACTGCCGCAGACCACATCCAGGACCTCGGCGCGTATGTCACCGCCTCGCCGTCGAGCTTCCACGCGGTGCACGAGGCCGCCCGCCGGCTGGATGCGGCGGGCTTCACCGGCCTGGAGGAGCTGCAGCCCTGGGACGGCGCCGCCGCTGCCGAGCCCGGCACCGCTGGCAAGTTTTACATCATCCGGGACGGCGCCCTCATCGCCTGGGTGATGCCCGGGACGGCCGGCCCCACCACGGGTTTCAACATCCTGGGCGCGCATACGGATTCGCCGTCCTTCAAGCTCAAGCCCAGGCCCACCACCGGAAAGTTCGGCTGGCTGCAGGCCGGCGTCGAGGTCTACGGCGGCCCGCTGCTGAACTCCTGGCTGGACCGCGAACTCCAACTGGCCGGTCGTCTTGTGATGCTGGACGGCACGCAGCACCTCACCGCTACCGGGCCGCTGCTGCGCTTCCCGCAGTTGGCCATCCACCTGGACCGCGCCGTGAACGAGGGGCTCGCCCTCGACAAGCAGCAGCACATGAACCCCGTCTACGGCCTCGGCGATCCCGCCGGTGAAGACCTGCTGGCACTGCTCGCCGGCCGCGTCACGGGGGCAAACCTCAACCCTGCGCAGATCGGTGGCTACGACGTCGTTATCGCGGACACCCAGGCGCCCGCCGTTTTCGGGGCCAGGGGCGAGTTCTTCGCCTCCGGCCGGCTGGACAACCTCTCGGCGACGCACGCCGGACTCACCGCACTGATCGCCCACGGTTCGAGCCCGCTGCCGGAGGGTGCCCCGGCCAATGCCCCGATCGCCGTGCTCGCGGCCTTCGACCATGAGGAAATCGGCTCCGCCTCCCGCTCGGGCGCCAGCGGCCCCATCCTCGAGGATGTTCTGGTCCGCATCTCCGACGGACTGGGTGCCTCGGTGAGCCAGCGGCGGCAGGCCTTCGCGGCGTCGTTCTGTGTCTCAGCCGACGCCGGCCACGCGGTGCACCCGAACTACGCCGAGCGGCACGACCCGGCGAACCGGCCGGCCCTGAACGGCGGGCCGCTGCTGAAGATCAACGCCAACCAGCGCTACGCCACGGACGCTGCGGGCGCCGCGCTCTGGGCCCGGCTGTGCACCGACGCGGGTATCCCCTACCAGGAGTTCGTCTCCAACAACGTGATGCCGTGCGGCTCCACGATCGGCCCGCTGACCGCTACCCGGTTGGGTATCCGCACGGTCGACGTCGGCGTGCCCCTGCTCTCCATGCACTCCGCGCGCGAGCTGTGCGGCGTCGAGGACCCGCACCGGCTCGCGCTGGTGACCGAACAGTTTTTCGGGACGGAGGCATAAGTCTTCAGGACATACCTGGCCGGCCAGATTAGAAGGCGAGACCGATGACGAGGTTGAGCGTGGCGGCCAGGATGATTGTCCCGAACAGGTACGACAGCAGGCTGTGCTTGAGGGCTTCGGCGCGGATGCCGTGGTTCTGCAGGGCCGTGTCTGAAACCTGGTAGGTCATGCCCAGGCTCGTGGCCAGGTAGGCGAAGTCGGTGTACTGCGGCGGACGGCTCTGGTTGAAGTCGATGCCGCCCACCGCGGAGCCGGCCTTCCGGCCCGTGGTGTAGTACAGCTCCGCGTAGCGCAGGGTGAAAAGCGTCTGAACCAGTATCCAGGACAGTGCCACCGAGACCAGCGCGAGCAGCCCGCCGCCGAGCCGGGACACGGCGTCGGCGTTGTTGTGGGAGTCGACGACGACGGCCGCCACCGCCGCGAGGCTGGCGACGTTCGCGGCCAGGATCAGCAGATCCGTGGTGCCCCGGGCCGGATCCTCGGCCGTGGCGTGGGATTGTGTTTCCGCCGGATCCAGCCGCCCGATAACCAGCCAGACCCAGGCCGTGTAGGTCAGCGAAGCGCCGCACCAGCCGATCGCCGGAGCCTGGACCCAGCGGCCGGCCAGAGCGGCCGCCGCCGCCGCCAAAAGTCCGCCCAGCAGCATAATGGCGAAGCGCAGCCGGCTCCTCCGGGTGCGCACGGAACGTCGGGACGGGGAGCCTGTAGTCATTCCTTGATCATGGCATGCCGCCGGGATCCACCCCGCCGGGATCCGCCCCGCCGGGGCGGTTATCCACAGGGAGGCCGGCTACGCTTCCGGGACCCGACGGCTGCGCCTACGCTGGACACGGATGGAATCGCGGAATCCGTTCCCGATGCACTAAGCTATTGAAGTCTGTGCTGCGCCCTGCCCCCGTTTCTGGGGGTGCTGCGGGCACAAGGCACCGCAAATGAACCTCCTGTTACGGAAATGCCGTAACCGCTTAGCCCAAAGGAGGTGGGTTCACATATGCGTCCTTACGAATTGATGGTAATCATCGACCCCGAGGTCGAAGAGCGTACCGTCGAGCCAACGCTTCAGAAGTTCCTGAGTGTCATCACCACCGATGGTGGAACCATCGAAAAGGTTGACATCTGGGGCCGTCGACGCCTGGCTTACGAAATCCAGAAGAAGTCTGAAGGTATCTACGCCGTGGTGAACTTCACCGCTGAGCCGGCTACCGCCAAGGAACTTGACCGCCAGCTGAGTCTCAATGAGACCATCATGCGCACCAAGATCACCCGCCCCGAAGTACAGAAAGTTGTTGCTGAATAACTTCAGCTCCAGATTTTCACTCTTCATCCCCGCAGGAACGCATAAGGAGGCAGTAGATGGCAGGCGAAACCACTATTACGGTCGTAGGTAATCTCACCAATGACCCCGAACTGAGGTTCACACCGTCAGGTTCGGCAGTAGCGAATTTCACCATCGCTTCTACGCCCCGTACCTTCGATCGCCAGTCCAATGAGTGGAAGGATGGGGAAACCCTGTTCCTCCGCGCGTCGGTATGGCGTGAGGCAGCCGAAAACGTCGCCGAGTCCCTGACCAAGGGCATGCGCGTGATCGTTTCCGGCCGCTTGAAGAGCCGTACCTACGAAACCAAGGAAGGCGAGAAGCGCACCGTTATGGAGCTCGAGGTCGATGAAATCGGCCCGAGCCTGCGCTACGCCAACGCCAAGGTCAACCGCACCCAGCGCTCAGGCGGTGGGGGGGCCGGCAACGGTGCCCAGGGTGGCTTCGGCGGCGGCAACAGCGGCGGTGTCTCTGGTGGAAACCAGGGTGGCAACTCGGGCGGCAACTCCGGCGGAACCTGGGGCGGCAACCAGCCCGCGGCAGCGCAGGATGACCCTTGGGCTACGCCCGGTGTCAGCAATGCGGGCGGCGGCTGGGGCAACGGCCCCGATTCCGAACCTCCCTTCTAAACAACATTTAAGGTTCGACGCCGGGACCCGCCGGGACGCCGCAAGGCGGCCGGGTGCAGACCGGCGTTGGATCACCACCATCCCGTGGATCAATATCCACGGGCTCCATCGAATAGGAGCTCCACGATGGCTAAGGCTGAACTCCGTAAGCCCAAACCAAAGTCCAACCCCTTGAAGGCCGCTGACATCACAGTCATCGACTACAAGGACGTAGCATTGCTGCGCAAGTTCATCTCCGACCGCGGAAAGATCCGCGCCCGTCGCGTCACCGGCGTCACGGTGCAGGAACAGCGCAAGATCGCCCAGGCAATCAAGAACGCCCGCGAAGTTGCTCTGCTGCCTTACTCCGGCGCTGGCCGCGGCTAAGGAAGGGATTAACTAACATGGCAAAGCTCATTCTGACCCACGAAGTAACCGGTCTCGGTGCTGCAGGCGATGTTGTCGAGGTCAAGGACGGTTACGCACGTAACTACCTGCTGCCGCGCAACTTCGCCCTGACCTGGTCCAAGGGTGGCGAGAAGCAGGTTGAGTCCATCAAGGCTGCCCGCGTCGCCCGCGAGCACGCTTCCCTGGAAGACGCTCAGAAGCAGGCCGCAGCGCTCTCCGCCAAGCCGGTCAAGCTGTTGGTCAAGGCTGGCGAGACCGGACGCCTGTTCGGCACCGTCAAGCAGGCCGACGTGGCCGATGCTGTTGAGGCCGCTGGTCTCGGCAAGATCGACAAGCGCAAGGTTGAACTGCCGGCTCACATCAAGTCGGTTGGTTCCTACCAGGCCAACGTCCGTCTGCACGACGACGTTGCCGCTGTGATCGAACTCGACGTAGTCGCAGGCAAGTAGCCCTTACCGGCTGCGCAGTCCTGAACTGTCGGGAGGCCCCTGCCTCCGGATTCCTCAAAGGATCCGGACGCGGGGGCCTTCCGTTTTAACCCAACGCGGGGTCACTTCGCGCCCATTGTGGGCGGCGCCATGGGCGCGAAGTGACCCCGCGTTGTTTTTTGTGGGCGGGACTAGCCGCGGTTCAGGACTGTGGTCACATGCCGGTAGCCGTTCCGGATCAATTCGGTGAGCACCGCCTCGTCAACGTCGTCGAGCTTGGTGACGTAGAGGCCGCCCGCGCCTGTTCTGTGCTTCCCCAGCCGGGCGAGCAGCCCCGCCGACTCCGGACCGTAGGTGAGGCCGTAGAGCGACAGGCTGGCTTTCCGTGGGGAGAACCCGACCGCCGGTGCGTCGCCTTCGCGCCCGGTCTCGTACTTGAAGTGGTATCGGCCGAAGCCCACAATCGTCGGGCCCCACATCTCGGCCGGCCGGCCCGTCGCTTCTGCCATCAGCACCAGCAACCGGAGTCCGTCCCGGCGTCGGACAGGATGCTCGACGGCGGCAAGGTATGCGTCCACGGATGCACCGGTAGCTGCTATTTTGTTCTCGTTCTTGTTTCCAGCCATGAGGGCAGTCTGGCAGAACGGAGGGCCCCTGTCAGCGTCTTCGGGACGCCACGACGCCAGGGGAATAAACCCAGCGGAACACCGGTTCCACAGGTAGATGCAAACGCATGTATGTGCGTAGCTGACCTCGAACCAATCTAGGTGCGTGGGTCGGTAGCGGTTTGCCGGTTCCGCAGGTTTGCGCCGTGACGGCGCGGAGGCCGGGTCTCCTTTCTGGAAGGAGTCCCGGCCTCCTGGCATTTTCGCGATAGGAAACCTGGAAGGCCCCTGTGGGGTGCGGTTCGGGTCCTGCCGCTTCGATCCCGTGGCCGCGTCCCCG